>NZ_BAAGXV010000027.1:0-142856 GCF_054779655.1 Pontibacter brevis | reverse complement strand
AGTTGCTACAAGATATGAGAAATTAGCCGTCAGTTTCTTAGCGATGCTGAAGCTGGCTTTTATTAGGTTTTACCTGAAAAAGTATTCATCAGACACACCCTAGTTGAAAGCAGGTTACATAGTAACACATACTATTAATATAGAGAAATTACTTTCCTGTTCAGTTAGGAGGTGAATCCCTGAAAGCTTTATCAGAAACAGCTTTTACCCGATTAAGCACTTATAGTATAAGCTCAGGTAAGATACAAGGACTATAATAATGCGCTTAAGTGCTGTTTTAATTGATTGACTAATCACTTACAAATAAATCATCAAATTATAACCAGGAGGTAGATGCATAAATCGAGAAGTGCCATAAACCCATTAACCTTTAATAATCTAAACATTTTTTATATTTAATTATGATGAAACATATGTACTTTTACAGGGGCTATTTACTTAATTCCCCTGTTTGTGAGTCGCTGAAGGCATGGAGATTAGCCCCGGTAATGTTGGCTTTTCTTCTGCTACAAAGCGTTTGCAGCTTTGCACAAGCTACGCAGCCTATAAGCGGCCGGGTAGTATCATCGGAAGATAATCAGGGACTGCCAGGCGTAAGTATTGGTGTAAGGGGAACATCTACCGGTGCTATTTCTGATGCTCAGGGACAGTTCCAGTTACAGGCTGCCAGTGATGCTGTTCTTGTGGTATCCTATATTGGTTTCACGACACAGGAAGTTCCTGTTAACGGGCGGTCTAACATAACCATCACTTTAAGACCTGATGAGAAGGTGCTTGAAGAGGTAGTAGTGACGGGTTATGGCGAGCTAAGAGCCAGTGATGTGCCTTCAGCCCAGGCAACTATCACTTCTGAATCCATAGAAAGAACTGTGAACACTACTGTAGAACAGGCTATTCAGGGTCGTGCCCCTGGTGTTTATGTAACCCAAAATACAGGTGCTCCAGGTGGTGGTATTTCAGTAAACATCAGAGGTATTAACTCTATCAACGGATCTAACGAGCCATTATATGTGATAGATGGTGTGCAAATCCAGGGAAGTAACTCTACTTCAGGTGTTAACCCATTGGCTTCTTTGAATCCATCTGATATAGAATCAATGGAAGTTTTGCAAGGCCCTTCTGCCACCGCTATTTACGGTTCACGTGGTACCAATGGTGTGGTTTTAATCACAACAAAAAGAGGTAAATCTGGTGATGTACGCGTTAATTATGCTTTCCTGACCAGTGTGCAGACTCCGCCAAAACCATTAGATGTAATGAACTTGCGGGAATATGCCCAAATGGATAATGAATATAAGGAACTAGCGGGGGGAGCAATACGGGAAGATTTCCTGGATCCTTCTATATTAGGTGCAGGAACAAATTGGCAGCGTGAGTTATTCAGAAACGCCCCAATGAACAAGCACCAGTTGAGTTTGAGCGGTGGAAGCGAGAATACCCGTTTCTATTTATCAGGTGAATACTTAGACCAGCAGGGTGTTGCCATAGGCTCTGGATTTGATCGTGCTTCAGTTAGGTTAAACCTGGATAGCAAAGCTAATAAGTGGCTTACGTTAGGTGCAAACTTTAGCTTTGCCCAAACAAACGAGCAAATTTCTACAACGCAGTGGGATATCATCAATAATGCCATTCAATTATCGCCTGCCATTCCGGTACGAAATTTAGATGGTACTTATGGAGGTGGTCAGCCTAGGTTAAACCCCGATGGTAGTGTTTCTGAGGCAGAACGTTTTACGCCGGCTAACCCAATTGGCTTAGCCAATATTATCACCAATGATATGGTGAGACGCCGGCTTTTAGGTGGCTTAAATGCAACTGTTCATCTTGCCGAAGGCTTAGAATTTCGCACTAATTTCAATGCTGATTACGGTAACGGATTTGGTACTACCTTTTTGCCCACGTATAGCTTTGGGTACCAGCGCAATACTATTGCCCGGTTAGATAATAGAAATGAAACAAGCATTTATTGGAACTGGAACCAATTGTTGCAGTATTCTAAACAATTTGGTAAACATAGCCTAACTGTAATGGCCACCCACGAAGCACAGGCATCCAATTGGCGCAACACCACCCTTGGAAGAAGTGGCTTTAATACAAACGAGATTATAGACATCAATGCGGGTGAACAAAATGCTAACCAAAGAACCGGTGGTGGACAAGGTGATTGGGCAATGGAGTCTTACCTGGGTAGAGTAAACTATAACTTTGGTGACCGTTACATTATACAAGGTGCTATTCGTGCCGATGGTTCTGCCAACTTTGGAACTGATAATAAATGGGGATATTTCCCATCCATATCAGCTGCTTGGCGCGTTTCAGAGGAATCATTTTTCTCTGTTCCGGCTATAAGTGATTTAAGATTACGTTTTGAAACAGGTTTAACAGGAAACCAAGGTGCAGGTGGGAATATTTATGCACGTCTTCAGCAATACCCAACAGAATGGGGATCAGGATTCCTGGCCGCCAATTACCCTAACCCCAATTTCAGGTGGGAAGAAACGCTAACGAATAACGTAGGTATCAACCTTGGTTTATTTGGAAACCGGGTTCAGATAGAAGCTGACTACTATGTTAAAAATACGGACAACGTAATTGTTAGAAGCTCCCTGCCTTGGTACTTGGGATCTACGGGTAATGGTTCTGTTCAGGCTCCTCTTGTAAACTTTGGCGCGCTTCAGAATAAAGGTTGGAGTTTCATGATAAACACAATTAACTTGGATAAAGGTGATTTCAAATGGGAAACAAATATCAACCTTTCCCACTTTAGAGCTGAGGTTACCAAACTTTATACCGAAACTAGTGTAGTTGCCCGCAATGCCCCAGATTGGTATATCCAGCCACTTTGGTCTCAAAGAACAGTGGTAGGTGAATCTCCTTGGTTCTTCTATGGCTACATTGAAGAAGGAATTTTCCAAACAGAAGAAGAAGTACGAAATAGCGCCCGCCCTGCCGATAGCCAGGGACAACCTTTCGAGGTAGGAGAAAATAGTATTTGGGTTGGTGATGTGAAATTCCGTGACCTGAATGGTGATGGTATTATCAACGAGCTGGACCAAACCAAAATTGGTAGCCCATGGCCAACGTTATTTGGTGGTTTCACAAATGATTTCTCTTATAAAGGCTTCAACCTTAGCGTTTTGTTAACCGGAACATACGGGAACGATGTGTACAACTATGTACGATTCCGTAATTCAAATCCTAACAACATTAACGTAGGGCAAAACATGTTTACTGAAGCCAGAAATTATGCTAGAGTGAACGCTGAGGGTGTATTGGAAAACCCTGGCACAACTGTTCCTCGGCTTTCTGGTGCTGATGTGAACAAGAACTTTGCCCGCCACACCACTAAGTATGTAGAAGATGGGTCTTTTGTAAGAGTTAAGAATATTTCTTTGAACTATACTATACCTACTTCACTTATATCAAAACAGAATATTGTAAAGGCTGCTAGAGTGGGAGTTAGTGCTCAAAACCTGTACACCTTCACAAAATATACAGGATACGACCCCGAAGTAGGATCTTATGTAGGGCCTAACGTTGGAAATGATAACGCACCGATTGGGGTTGATACCGGCCGCTATCCTATTACTCCTATCTATTCCTTCAACCTCGGAATTGATTTTTAATTTTAAACTGATAACGCAATATGAATAAAAGATATATTTTAGCCGGGGCCTTTGCCGCCATGGCTATATTTTCCGGTTGTGAAAAAGAATTTTTGGAGAGGCCACCATTAGATACGCTAACTGAAGGTGCTTTTTTCAAAACAGATGCTCAGGTTTTAGCCGCCACTGCCCCCCTTTATAATGTAGCCTGGAAAGATTATCATGACCAAGCATCTTATTTTATAGGCGACATTCGTGGAGGTACCCTGTTTTACCCTTGGGAAGGGCCGGCAGAACGTCGTGACAATGTGTTCTTTAGAGCTACTGGCGTTTCCAGATCAACCCTATGGGCATACCAGGCCTGCTATAATGTTATAGCACAGTCTAACATGGCTATCTATAACATTAATAGGTTAGCAGGACCAGAAGTAACTGAGGCAGTTAAAAAACAGGCCATTGGAGAAGCGCGATTTATGCGTGCAACTGCCTATAGCATATTGGTAACTACTTTTGGTGAAGTTCCTATTATAACAGACAACGTTGCGGATTTAGATAACCCGGATAAGGTGCGGAATACTGTTCCGAGTATATGGGAGTTTATCACTCGCGATTATCTGTTTGCAGCAGAAAACTTGCCTGTTACTTCTACGCAACCCGGAAGAGTAACCCAATGGTCGGCAGAAGGTATGTTGGCCCGTACGTACCTTACCCGGGCTGGCGTTGGTGCTACAGGACAACGGAACCAGGAGTTCTTAGACAAGGCTAAAGAATATGCCCAGCGGGTAATTACCATGAGCGGTAAGTCCCTGATTAGACCTTACGAGAATCTTTTCAAATATCCTTACGATAATAACGCAGAGTCTTTATTTGAAAACCAATGGGTTTTTGGGGATAATTACGCAGCAGCTAACACCATGGCCTCTCAAATTTACCCTATGGGCGAAATAGCGGTGAATAATGACGGTTGGGGTGGTAATTATAGTGCTACCTGGTGGATGATGAGCTTGTATGAAGGCTTGATCACAAACCAGGATGATAACGATCCGTCTAATGATGGAGAGATGAACGGTTTTACCATGGACCAACGGTTAAAATCTACCTGGATGCTGCCTGGTTTTACATATCCGGAAATAACCAATAAAGTAACAAATGAAAAATTAACCTGGCCTGCTCCCGGCACGGGAGCTACCAACAACTTCGCTGTTATTAAAAAGTATGTGGTTGGTAACGATTTGGATTTAGGTGGACAGGCCGCTCAACAGAGATACCCGCACAATACTTACATGATGCGGTTAGCAGAAATGTATCTGACTTATGTTGATGCTGCTGTCGGAAATGACGGATCAACCTCTGATCCGCTTGCAGTTCAATATTTTAATACAATACGTGAACGCGCTGGTTTGCGACCTGTTGAGGCACCAATCCAGATGAATAGTAGCTATCCAGAAGGTGGAGAAGACCAGGTGTTTGAAGAATGGGTAAAGGAATTTGCCATGGAAAATTTAACCTGGTATGCCTTGGCTAGAATGCATTACTATAACCCACAAAAAGCTTACAATATAATCAATAACCAGGATCGGGCCCTTTTCTTAGTTGAGCCGGACCGTTTCCCTAACCCAACCGGTTGGACATTCACCAAAACGGATTGGGTAACTGAACGGACTCCAGATGTTGGACCTGGTAATTTCTTTATGCCTTTACCAGCAGTGGAACTTAGCCAGTCGCCTAGCTTAAGCGAACCAGCCGTTGATTATGATTTTGGAGGTTAGAAATTTTAATTTTAGAAAATTTATGAGAAGTTCAATAAAACACTTCCTGTTCTTGTTAGTAGCTCTGGTAGTAACAGGAACTTTCACCAGCTGTTCGGATGATGATGTTCTTCCGAACGGCGGCACCCCCATGATTGACTATGTCCGGGTTACTCGCCCGGAAGCATCAGATTCCCTTATTACAACAGCTGGGCAGGGACAAATGATTGCCATTATAGGTCAGAACCTGCAAGATGCTCGTGAATTATGGATAAATGACAGACAAGCCACGCTTCAGTCTACATTCATTACGAATACCTCTATCATTACCCGGGTTCCTTCAGACATTCCGACTGACATCACAAACAAAATGCGAATTGTGTTCTCTAACGGCCAGACATTAGAGCATGACTTTGTAGTAGACATTAGTGAGCCAAGACCTACTTATATGGAAAGTGAGTATGTAAGTGTGGGTGGAATTGCTACTATCAGAGGCAACTACTTCTATGACCCGATTCAGGTTTTCTTTACCGGAGCCGATGGAGCTAGAGTAGAAGGAGAAGTTGTTGAATCAATGCCGAATGAAATACAGGTAAGAGTGCCTGAAGGTGCTGAACCAGGACCCCTCACAATAAAGTCTAATTTTGGTGAAACTGAATCAGATTTCTGGTTCCGCGATAACCGGAATATCATTGCTGATTTTGATGATACTGATTTTTCGGGCTGGTGGCACGGGCCAAACTTCATATCTGGTGGGTCTGATGCCATTCAACCCATTAGCGGCAAATTTTTAAGAATCGATAAAGTTGATACTGGAGGTTGGTTCGAAGCTTGGGTAGGCGAAGGAACAGTAAAGCAAAAAACCAAAAATATTCCGGCAGATGCTTTTGCCAATCCTGGCGAGTATGTCCTAAAATTTGAGATGAATACTGTAGCGCCATTGGTCTATAATGGAATCAGAATGCACTTTGGTACAGGTGGCCCAGGAGGAAGAGATCAAGCCACTTATACTTGGAACGCTAACATCGATACCCAAAACGAATGGCAAACTGTAAGTATTCCATTTAAGGAAATTTATGAGGCTAATAACAAGAACGGGAACACGTTCACCTATAATGAAAATGGCTATGCAGTTTCATTCCATTTTGTAGGACCTGGCACTACGGCGCGATTCGGGATGGATAATTTACGTGTAGTACCAAGATAGAGAAAGCAGGACATCCCCCTTTACGAAAAACCAAAGCGGCGTAAAGGGGGATAATGCTTAAAACTAAATTGGTGCCTGAAACACATTGTTAATTTGTATTAATAAGAAATTATATATGAAAAAATTTTATAATACAAGGCTACTCTTGCTCTTATGCCTGGTACTGTCATTCGGAATACTAGCATCATGCGACAACAACGAAGAAGTTGATCCGGCAGGAGGGCAGGTGCAGTTGTTAAGCTTTGGCCCTAGTGGAGTACAGCATGGAGAGGAAATACGGTTTATAGGTCATAACCTCAACAAGGTTGAAGCCATTGAGTTTGCAGGAGTAACTGTTCCTAAAGCCAGCTTTATTGAGCATACTCCCAAGTTAATCAGGGTTATGGTGCCTCAGGAAGCAGAGGAGGGGCGTGTTACGCTGAAAACGAATACTGGAGAAGATGTTGTTTCAAAAACAGTTTTAAGCTTCCAGGTTCCGGTTACGGTTAACTCTGTTACAGAAGAAGCACGCCCGGGCGAAAACATTACCATTACGGGTAATTATTTAAACTGGGTGAGAGAGGTTGTATTCGAAGGTGCTACTGTAACTGAGTTTGTAAGCCAGAGCATGAGCGAGCTGGTGCTTCAGGTACCGATGGAGGCCCGTACAGGAAAGATGACTATCATGACTGGAGGAACAGAACCTTTAGCTATAGAAATGGAGCAAAACTTTATCGTTACGCTGCCTTCTATTACAGGCCTGGCCCCTAACCCTGTAGAGCGCGAATCTAACCTGACAATTACAGGCGCTAACCTGGATCTGGTAAGAAGCATTAAGTTTGCAGGTGTAACAGATCCTGTAACAGAGTTTGTAAGCCAGAATGCTACGCAGCTTGTTGTAGTGGTTCCTGCTGAAGCAGGTAATGGTGTCGTGACGCTGGTAGCACCTTCAGGTGTGGAGGTTGAGTCTTCGGAAATACTGCGAATGGCAGGAAACCTGCCTCCGTTGGCACCACTCCCTTACGTGCTGTATGATGATGCAAGAGGCACTGGTTGGGATAACTGGGGCTGGGGAGGTCCAACAGTATGGAACAGTACAGAAAGGGTAAGACAAGGAGAGTATGCAGCAAAGAAAACCTATGATGGCAGCTACGATGCTATCCGGTGGCACAACAATACTGCTTTATCTACCTCTGGGTATTCAGAACTTACCTTCTCTGTTTATGGTGGTCCTGGTACAAATGGTAAAAACATGCAACTTGTCATCAACGAAGTTTGGGGTTCACCATATGTGTTCCCTATTGTGGAAGGAGAGTGGACAACCTATAACATTCCATTGTCGGAGCTGGGAAATCCTGCTACAATCGGTGATGTCCTGTTCCAGTCTGCCGGATGGGCTGGAGTAGTGCACTACGACCATGTTGGGTTTAAATAAAAATAATCCTGATACCAAAATAAACGAGCCCCTGCAAATTTGCAGGGGCTCGTTTATTACCAGGGGTTTAGCTTTTCCCACCTTCTCACTGTTTTTGCAGGATGTCTAAAGATTCTATTAAAAGCTTCGGGACTTGCAAAGGGTAAAAAATACTTTAGCTGTACAAATCATAGTTAACGCACTGACATGAAACATTCTTACATAGGTATACTTTGTTTGCTGCTTACGGTCTTTTTCGCTCCACAGGCTTATGCCCAGAAATATGAAGCTGAAAATGCCACCCTTGCCGGAGGGGCAACGAAGATAGTATGCGCCAGTTGTTCAGGTGGAGGTGCTGTAGAGCAGAGGGAGGGCAGCCTCACTTTTTCCGTCACAGTACCTGCAGAAGGATTTTACAGCCTCTATCTAAGGGCTGCGGCTCCTTCAGGAGATAAAATCAACAAACTGGAGATAGGAGGAAACACCTTGGACTTCTCGCTAAAGCAAAGCACACAGTACAGTACACTTAAGCTGGTTAGCGCGCAAAAGATGCAGGCCGGGCAACACCAGTTAAAGATTACCAAGTCCTGGGGGTGGATTGATATCGACTATATAGAATTTGAAAGAGTACCTGACTCAGACAGGTTCAACCTGAACCAGACGCTCGTTACTGCGAACCCTACGGCGGAGGCCAAAGCCCTATATGATTTCCTGCTCGACAATTATGGAGATAAGATTATTTCTGGAGCTATGACACTGGACAGCTTTGATGAAGCTATTTGGTTAAAGGAGCAGACAGGCAAAGAGCCCGCTTTGTTGGGAATCGACTTTATGCACAGTGGCAGGGGCTATACCTGGTACAATGACAAAACTCCCATCAACGACGCGAAAACCTGGTACAACCGGAATGGTATTCCTGCCCTGATGTGGCACTGGCGTGACCCTTCCCGCACAACTGAAGCATTTTACACCAGAAACAATTCTAAACCAGACGGTACCGCTTTCGATGTTTCCAGGATTTCAGACCCCGCCTCAGTAGAATATGCAGCCATGCTGGCAGATATTGATTATGTGGCCGGTTTACTCAAAGAACTGCAGGACCAGAACGTTCCCGTGATATGGAGACCGCTGCACGAAGCGGCAGGTGGTTGGTTCTGGTGGGGAGCCAAAGGACCCGCTCCTCTTAAAGCACTGTGGCACATCATGTACGACCGCATGGTAAACCACCACGGCCTGCGCAACCTCATCTGGGTATGGACAAGAGAACCCAACGATGATGCGTGGTATCCTGGCGATGAATATGTGGATATTGTTGGTCGGGATATATACAAAGAGGGCGATCATGGTTCGCAGACGCTGGAGTTCAGTGACATGAACAACCGGTATGGCGGCAAAAAAATGTTGGCACTGAGTGAGGTTGGCTCTATACCAGATGTAGATAATTTGATAGAGGATGGTGCGGCCTGGTTGTGGTTTATGCCGTGGTACAGGGAATACACCCGCGACAGTAGGCACAACTCTCTGGCCTTGTGGAGAAAGATGTTTGCCCATGAGTATGTGATTACGCTGGATGAGATGCCACAGTTAAGCACCTATGAAAGGCAGGACCCCGTTACTGAACCTGCCGAACCCACAGGGCTTTGGGACAACAAAAACGAGAAACCAGCATTCGTCGCGTATCCTACCCTTGTGTTAAAGGACCTAAACATAAGCAGTGAACGGAGAATAGAAACAGTTACTGTTTATAACGTGCAGGGAAAACGGGTAAAGCAGCAAAATGTAGGAGGAACGACTGCGACTGTCTCGTTCGCCGACCTCATACCAGGTGTATACCTTGTGAAGACAAACCAGAATGGGGCAGCGGTGAAAGTAATGAAGAACTGATGGTACACAGGAAGCAATTTTACCTTATTTAAAGGCCCCGCCATGTTGTTCCCCATTTTACTGACGAAATTTTAAACTTGTTCTGGAATTAATTAAGGTATGTAACCGGATTGGGCAGAGGCATAAATATAGAGAACAAGGGCGAGCGCACTCGCGGTACAGGCTTTTAAAAAGATAAGGCAGGATGTAGTCTCTAAAGCGCACAAAGTACTAAAGGTGCCGTAACCTTCTTCCTGTATTTAGTTGCCCCTCTCAAACAGGCAGGATCTTTTATGTTCCTCAAATGAAATCAATACTTCTATTGGACTTAAAAATCAGTTTTTTGTGTTAGCATGCTTAGTGCTGGAGGGCCTGAATTGAAGGCCTTGCAGGAATGTGCTACTTTCTTTACTTTTAGTTTCCCTTATACAGAAGAATGCAGTTTTTTAAGAAGTCAGGTCTTTTTCATTTTTTCATGCTTACTGCTTTTTTAGCAGGTTGCCAGGAGAATGAAATAAAGGATGAAGCAGGTGCGTCGCAGGTGGCACAGACCCCTGCTGAGACGATGTTCAGTTTATTGCCGGCTGAAAAAACCAATATCAGCTTCAGCAATACCATACAGGAAAACCCATACGGTAACATCCTGGCCTACCAGTATTTCTACAACGGTGGCGGTGTAGCTATCGGCGACATCAACAACGATGGACTACAGGATATTTATTTCTCCGGAAATATGGTGGCTAACCGCCTCTACCTGAACAAGGGTAACATGCAGTTTGAAGATATTACGATGCAGGCAGGGGTGGCCGGCCGGGGAAACAACTGGAAAACCGGTGTCACCATGGCCGATGTGAATGGAGACGGACTGCTGGACGTGTATCTCTGTTACTCCGGGAACATGCCTCCTGAGGCAAGGGCAAACCAGCTTTTCATAAACCAGGGACCTGATGCTAGCGGAGTTCCTGCTTTTCTGGAGCAGGGGCAGGAGTATGGCCTGGCTGATGCCTCTTTCAGTACTGGTGCCAGTTTCTTTGATTACGACCGCGATGGAGACCTGGACATGTTCCTGCTCAATCATAACCCCACCACTTTCCGGAACCTGGATGACATCAGCATACAGGATATTTTGAAGAAAAAGGAGCCGGAAATGCGGGTGAAGCTTTACAGAAACGACAACGGCAAGTTTGCCGATGTGTCTGATAAAGCAGGCTTTGCCGGTTCGGCATTTACCTATGGCCTTGGCGCCGGAATAGCAGATATCAACAACGACGGCTGGCTGGATATCTACATCTCGAACGATTATTCGGCGCCGGATTATCTGTATATCAACAACGGCAACGGCACCTTCACAGATAAAATCAACCAGAGCATCGGGCATACCTCCCTGTACTCAATGGGGAACGACATAGCGGACGTCAACAACGACGGTTTGCTGGATATATACACCCTCGATATGCTGCCGGAGGACAATAAAAGACAGAAGCTGTTGTTCTCCCCGGACAACTACGAGTACTTCAACCTTTTTGTAAATGCGGGATTCAACCCCCAGTACATGCGCAATATGTTGCAAGTAAACAACGGGGATGGCACTTTCAGTGAAGTGGGGCAACTGGCTGGTATCTCCAATACAGATTGGAGCTGGGCACCCTTGTTTGCCGATTATGATAACGACGGCTGGAAAGACCTTTTTATATCGAATGGCTTCCTGCGCGATTTCACCAACCTGGACTTTATCAAGTACAGGAGCTCCTATTTCCAAAGTGTAGGCAACGGTGGAGGACCAAAAGCAATCCTGGACCTGGTGAATAAAATCCCATCCTCTAACGTCAACAACTACATCTACAAGAACAACGGCGGCCTGACCTTCACCAACAAGGGCACGGACTGGGGGGTTAACTTTACTTCTAACAGCAACGGTGCTTCCTATGCAGATCTGGACAACGATGGCGACCTTGACCTAGTCGTCAACAACATCAACAAACCTGCTTTCATTTATCAGAATAAAGCTAACAAGTTGCTGAAGCACAACTACCTGCAGGTGAAATTGCAGGGAAGCGGTAAAAATATGCTGGGAGTTGGTGCTAAAGTGATGCTGTATAAGAACAACATGCAGCAGTACCAGGAACAAATGCCTTCAAGGGGTTACCAGTCAAACGTGTCGCCGGTGCTGCACTTTGGTGTAGGGCAGGAGGCTACCGTGGACTCTTTGCGTGTGGTTTGGCAGAGCGGGAAACAGCAAGTGCTACAGGATGTAAAGACAAATCAGGTGCTGGTGCTGGAAGAGAAAGACGCCACCGCTACCTACCGTTATCCTAAAGCCAACACTGCCCCTGCTTTAGAAGAAGTAAAGTCGACGTTATTGTTCACACATCAGAAAAATGCGGTAAACGATTTTAAGCGCCAGCCCCTGCTCGTGAACCCCATGTCTTTCTCTGGCCCGGCTTTGGTGAAAGCAGATGTAAACGGCGATGACTTAGAGGATGTATTTGTAGGAGGCGCTGCAGGCCAGGCTGGAGCACTTTACCTGCAGCAAAATGGCGGACGATTTGCTGCAAAGGCAACTGCAGCATTTGAGGCCGATAAAGCAAGCCAGGATGTGGATGCCCTGTTCTTTGACGCGAATGGTGATGGTAAAGCAGATTTATATGTGAGCAGTGGAGGCTACGACAATTTCGCACCAGAAGATGCTGCGCTACAGGACCGCCTTTACCTAAACGATGGCAAGGGCAATTTTACAAAAGCTGCTGGCGCTTTACCCAAAATGCTGACCAGTAGCAGCAGCGCCCGTGCTGCCGACATAAACGGTGACGGCCACCTGGATTTGTTTGTGGGAGGGCGTGTGATACCGGGACGCTATCCGGAACTGCCAAGAAGCTACGTGTTGCTGAACGACGGCAACGGTAAGTTCAAGGATGCAACCGTTTCTGTAGCGCCTGCCTTACAGCAGGTAGGCATGGTGTCGGATGCTGCCTGGCATGATCTGGATGGAGACAACAAGCCTGAACTGCTCGTAGTAGGGGAGTGGATGCCGGTAACAGTATTCAAAAACAAAAACGGAAAACTGAATGATGCCACGGAAGCCTATTTCAGCAAGAAGTACAGTGGCTGGTGGAATAAACTGGTGGTTGAAGATTTCAACCAGGATGGGAAGCCGGATCTGCTGATAGGAAATATGGGGCTGAACTCTCAGGTAAAAGCCTCAGACAGCCAACTGGCAGAACTTTATTATAAAGACTTTGATGACAATGGCTCTGTAGACCCCATCCTGACGTTCCACATCAAAGGGCAAAGCTACCCTTATGTAACCCGCGACGAGTTGCAGGAACAGGTGAGCATGATGCGTACGCGTTTTGCGAGTTACGAGAGTTATGCCGATGCGACCCTGCGGGAAATCTTTACATCGGAGGAACTCAACGGGGCAAAGGCTTTGTCTGCTAATTACTTGCAAACAGCTTATTTTGAGAGCACTGCGAGTGGGAAGTTTGTAGAAAAGTTTCTTCCGGTAGAGGCACAATTTGCGCCGGTTTATGCCATCCACCCGTTTGACTATAACAAGGACGGCAAACTGGATGTGCTTCTGGCCGGGAATATGAACCAGGCACGGCTGCGCTTCGGAAAGTACGATGCCAGCTACGGAGTGCTGCTGCAGGGTGATGGTAAAGGAAACTTTTCCTATATTCCTCAAACCAAATCCGGTCTTCGGGTAAAAGGAGATGTCAGAAGTATACTTCCTGTTAACAATACCTTGTTGTTTGGGGTGAACCAGCAGGATATAAAAGCATACAAAATCAAATAGCCATGAGAAACTTACTGTCTTTCGTTTTTGTACTGATGCTCATGTTTGGCTGTAAAGAGCGGGAGGAGTCCCTGCCTGCATTTAAGAGCCAGCACATTAGCGAAGTGATAGCCGAAATGACAGACATCATGGTGAACGATGTCACCAATCCACCCTTGGCGGCACGCTTTTTTTCTTATGCCACGCTGGCCGGCTATGAGGTGATGGCCCAGAACGACAGCAGCCGCCAGAGCATGTACGGCTTTCTGAATGAATACCCGAAGATAGAGAAGCCTGCCGGACTCACTGGTTACTCCCCTGAGCTAAGCGCACTGTTAGCCATAATGGAAACGGCTAAAAAAATGCAGCCCTCCGGCGCGTTGTTAGATGCTTATGAGCAGCAGTTTCTTGATTCTTTGCGTCATGCGGGTGTTTCGGAGGCTATCGTTGCAAACTCGCTTGCCTATGCAGAGGCAGTCAGCAAAGACATACTGGCCTATGCCAAAGCTGATAAGTATAACCGTATCAGCAATTATGCCCGTTATACTCCATCAGAGGTAGAAGGTACCTGGCATCCGACGCCGCCGGGCTTTTTTGCTCCTGTAGAGCCTTATTTCAACACGGTGCGCTCCTTCACCCTTGATACCTGTGCGCAGTTCCAGCCTGTGCCGCCGGTTGCTTTTTCAAAAGACAAGAGCTCTGAGTTTTATACGATGCTGCAGCAGTGCCAGCAGAAGGGAGCAGATAACCTGACAGAAGATGAGAAAGCGATTGCCGCTTTCTGGGATTGTAATCCTTTTGCCTTGCAGGACAACGGGCACCTGATGGTGGGCATGAAAAAGATATCTCCCGGTGCACACTGGCTGGGTATTACCGGCATTGCCTGCCAGCAGGCAAACAAGAGCTTCTCTGAAGCCATGGAGATAAACACTATGGTATCTGTTGCCCTGATGGATGGCTTCATCTCTTGCTGGGACGAGAAATTCAGAAGCAACCGTATTCGCCCTGAAACCGCCATCCGCAAGTACATGGTCACTTCCTGGAAGCCTTTCCTGCAGACACCTCCTTTCCCCGAATACCTGAGCGGCCATTCTACAATCTCCTCTGCTTCGGCAGTCGTGCTGACGCATTATTTTGGCGACAGTTTTAAGTATGCCGATACGGTGGAAGTGCGCTACGGCTTACCGGCGCGTGAATTTGAATCTTTCCAGCAGGCAGCCATCGAAGCCGGTATCTCCCGCTTTTACGGTGGTATTCATTTTATGGACGCCATCGATAACGGCCGTACCCAGGGGCTTCAGGTAGGAGAGTGGGTGCTTCGCAAAACCGGTAAAGCGCCCGCTGCCGAAAAAGGCGCTATTGTACAGAAGTAGCGCTTGCGGAAGTGTGCAGCCATTGCCACTGTTGTCTCAGATAAAGGGGTAAGCATTTCTTTTCTGCTGCTCATCCCGGGCATCTTTGTCCAAATGCTACCTGCTGTGAGGCATCCTTTTCCAGTCTGCTAGTCCTCCCAACATCCGGTTACAATATCAACAACAGCAACCGATAGGTGATGCATGGCCTGGGAAAACAGCAATATGTTGTTTCTCCCCTAATAGTCTTCTTCCTGGCCTTGTTTTCTGCAGCAAATGCAGCACTTAACACCTCAGGTACATATTTGAAACATTCTGTACCCTCCATACCGGGGCACTATGCTTACCTTAGCAGTGTAAGATTAAGCAATTACTCATCAAAGAAATAACCTATGAGATTATCAATTTTTACAAAAGTTATATGTGGCGTGTCTGCTGCTTTCCTGTTTTCCTGCGCCGGCTCGCAGCAGGAAGCAGGCACAGCAGAAGTGCAGCAGCAAGTAACGGACAGCATACGCCTGAACCAGGTGGGCTTTTACCCGAATGCACCTAAAATGGCTGTGGTGGTAGGCGAGTTGCCGGACGGAGAATTCCATGTTAAAACCGCTGACCTTCAGGAAACAGTTTATACCGGCCAGTTGTCAGCCACCAAAGCCGGAGAGTTCTCTAACAGGCCGACCCGTGTGGCGGATTTCTCTGACTTCAGAGAGTCTGGAAGCTTTGTGCTGGTAATACCTGGCCTTGGACGCTCTTATGCGTTCGAGATAGGAAAAGATGTGCACAAAGATGCTGCAGCTGCCTCAGTTAAAGGGTTCTATTACCAGCGTATGTCTACGGATCTGCCAGAGCAATATGCAGGCAAGTGGGCCCGCGCAGCTGGCCACCCGGACAATGAGGTGCTGATCCACCCTTCTGCTGCTTCGGCGCAGCGTCCTGCCGGGTCAACGATTTCTGCCCCACGGGGTTGGTACGATGCCGGTGACTATAACAAGTATATTGTAAACTCCGGCATCAGTATGGGTACGCTTTTTTCTGCCTATGAAGACTTTCCTGAGTTTTACAAAAACCTGGAGTTAAACATCCCGGAAAGCGGCAACAGTGTGCCTGATATTCTGGATGAAGCGCTTTGGAACCTCCGCTGGATGATGGCCATGCAGGACCCACAAGATGGTGGCGTTTATAACAAGCTCACAAACCCGAACTTCGACGGCATGGTGATGCCTGCCGAGGCAACCAATCCGCGTTATGTAGTGCAGAAAGGAACGGCAGCTACCCTGGATTTTGCCGCTGTGATGGCACAGGCAAGCCGTGTTTTCCGGGGCTACGAAAATGAACTTCCCGGATTGGCGGATTCTGCCCTGGTAGCCGCAGTAAAGGCGTGGAGTTGGGCACAGAAGAACCCTGACATGGATTATGACCAGAATGCCATGAACAAGCAATTCCAGCCGGAGATTACGACAGGTGCCTATGGCGATAAGGATTACAGCGACGAATTTATATGGGCTGCTGCAGAATTATATGCCACCACCAAACAGGACTCCTACTATAAGGCAGTAAACATGCTTCCTGATAACAAGATGCCTTTGCCATCATGGCCACAGGTGCGTTTGCTAGGCTACTACACCCTGAACCGCTTTGGTAATGAGTTAACTCCTGTTGCGAAGAAAGACCTGCCGGAGATAAAGAAGCGCCTCATCTCTTTTGCAGATGAATTGATGGATGGCGCAAATTCACGCACTTACAGAACCGTGATGGGTAAAACCGAGGCGGATTATATCTGGGGCAGCAGCTCTGTAGCAGCAAACCAGGGCATAGCCCTAATCCAGGCCTACCAGCTGACAGATGACAAGAAATACCTGTATGCCGCCATCTCTAACCTCGATTACCTCTTAGGCCGCAATGCCACCGGATACTCTTTTCTTACAGGCTTTGGTGAGAAATCAGTAATGAAGCCTCACCACCGCCCATCTGTTGCGGATGGCATTGAAGAGCCTGTTCCAGGTTTGTTATCAGGCGGCACAAACGCAAGAGCAGACAAGCAGGACAAGTGTACGACATATCAGTCTACTTTTGCGGATGAGATGTTTACAGACGATGACTGCTCGTACGCCTCCAATGAAATAGCCATCAATTGGAACGCACCTTTTGTGTATCTGGCAGGTGCCATAGAGGCACTCCAGGACAGGGCCGCGCTATAAGGCAGCACCGCTAAAAGAAAGAGGCCTCACCCTGTCAAGGGGTGAGGCCTCTTTCTTTTAGCGTGTACGCTGTTGTGTTAGTTTGCGTATACTTCTTCTGTACTTCCACATTTCAGCATTTGCTCGCCGAAGTAAGGGTTGCGGATTTCTTCGTTCGAGCTAAGCCAGTAAGCGCCCTGGTTGTTCATGGCCATTGGGCAGTGCTGGTAGTATAAGGTTTGGTCGGCAGCATCAAAAGCTTTGGCCATTGAGAACACAGACTCTGATAAAAGCTCAAAATTCTCACGCTGAGCCTCCAGGTCATTTGCTTCGGCAATTTTAGTCGCGCTGCTCACTACCTCTTCTCTCTTTTCCTCTGCATAGGCTTTTTCGTCACCAGTCAATGTCGCCACTGGCATCGCTTTGGCAATTTCCAGTACTTCGTTGGCAGATGCCTTGGCAGCACTGGCATCAGAAGCTACTAAGGCATCTTTCATGATCATGTACTGGCTTACCAGCTGCGAAATCTGCGTTTTCATTGACTCGGCTACATTGCTGTAATCAGGAGTTTCTACTACTACATTGGATGTCTGTACAGCGCCGGTTTGTGCCGCTTCTGTGTTTTCTACTGCTGCGGTTTCTGTTGTTTCGGTTGTGTTCTCAGAACAGGCCGAGAAAGTGAAGGCAGCTACAACGGCTGCTGCGAAAAATGTCTTTTTCATGATTGTTAGTTATAATAGAGTTATTAGATTTTATTCATTCAATAGTTAAGGAACATCTGAACATTGAGCAACCCAGTAGCATGTCGCTGTCAAATTTAAAGGGACTCCTCTTATTCTTTACTCAAAATTCAGTCATTCAAAATTAATGGTTATGCCCTGCCATGGGATTTGCGCCTTTCTTCAGCACAAACTCGCTATAAAGTAAATACGCGCCGGAGGTAACAACTTTTTCGTTTTCTTTCAATCCGTTCAAGATGGCCACATTTTCTGCGCTTTCCTCCCCCAGCGTGACCATGCGGGCCTGAAAAGTATTTTTGCCCGTTTGTACCCATACATGGCTGCCACTTTCGTCGCGGATCACAGCATCGGTAGGTACTGCCAGTGTAGATCCATTTTTACCGGGGAGCACCACACGTACCTGCATACCGGGCAGGTACTGGTCATCTGCATTAGGCAGCTCCGCGCGAAGCACTGTCACCTGGCTGCCTTGCCTCAGTTCGGGGCTGATGAAGGTTACCCGAGCAGGTACTGGTTCTGCTGCAAAGCCTTCCACGGCTACCTGCACCACGTCACCAATCTGCACATTGGCTACCTCCTGTGGATACAGTTCAGCCTCTACCCAGATTTTATTCAGCTTCCCCAGCCTGTACAGCACTGCTCCTTCTGTAACATACTGCCCCTCTGCTGCGGCTATATCTGTTACCACGCCCGACGATGGTGCCACAAAGGTAACACGTGCATCTAAATTCTCGTTTCTGCCCAGGTTCCTGATTTGTGCTTCTGTCAGGCCAAACAACAGGAGCTTTTTTCTGGCTGATTCCAGAATAGAGACGAAACGAGGATTCTCAGCGCCAAGTTCCTGGTTTTGCCTATAGGCAAGGAGGTATTCCCGTTGTAGTGTCAGGAGCTCTTCAGAGTATATTTCGTACAAAGGCTGGCCTTTTTGCACTTGTAATCCTGTTTCTTTGATGAATAAGCGTTCAATGCGGCCTGTCACCCTGCTGCTTATCACATCGGTCTGCGTTTCATCTAGTACGAGACGACCCGTTAAGATGGAGTTGCTGGACACATCGGCATATTTGATGCGTCTCGTTTTAATATTGCCAAGCGTTATCTGGTTCTCGCTCAGCATCAATTCCCCACTGTCTTTCCCGGACTGCGACACAGGCACCAGGTCCATGTGGCAGATGGGGCAAATGCTGGGCTCATTCTGCACAACCTGCGGGTGCATGGGGCAGGTATAGGTCGTCCCCTCCGCATGTGCGTGCTCTTTTTCAGAACAGGCGCTGACAGCGACGAGCAGCAGCAGGAAGAGTATGTTCAGGTATCTTTTCATATTGTTTTAATTTTGAATAACTGAACTTTGAATGATTGAATAATCATGTTTTCCTATTCAGAAGTCAGTTATTCAATTATTCAAAATTTACTTTCACAAAGCTTTCACTGTCTACCAGGAATTGGGCATTAGCGGCAATTCTGTCGTTCTGCTCCAACCCTTCTACTACTTGTACTCGGATTCCCTCTGTGGTTCCTACCCTAACGGCCACAGGTTTATAGACTCCGTTTTCCTGTTTAAAAGCGACAGACCTTGTTCCAATATCCAGCACCGCCGTACGCGGTACCCATAGAGCAGGGGCAGTGGTGTACGAAGCTTCGGCCGACACCAATTGTCCTACACGGGCCAGGTTTTGCTCTCCCGGCAGGTATACCCTTACTTTTGCAAAATTCTCACCAGCTTCGTAATATGGCTGCAGGAAATCTACCTGGGCCTCCAGTTTTTCGCCTGGTAATTGCGGAAAAGTGATTTGTACAGGAGCACCTTTGGCAATGGCGCTTATCTCTCCGGCGGGTATATTGAACTCGGCCCAAAGCTGGTTTGGGTTTACCACTCGGAAAAGGAGCTGTCCTGCGCTTACATACATGCCCTTGCGCAGTTGTATCTCCTGCCCGGCAGCTGGCATGCTGCCCGGAGTGTTAGTGCCGGCGCCTGCAGTACTACCACTCATGCCGTTCATGCCTCCGCCTGCACCGGCAGACGACCTGATGCTCGCGGTGCCAGGTACTGCGGATGGTGCCGTTGTGTTCAAACCTATCACGTAGCCGTCGTAGGGGCTGTGGATGGCAAAGGTGTAGCTAGCCTCGCCGGTGCGAATCAGGCGGTTGATTTGCGCATCAGTAGCACCTAACAGCTGTAGCCGCTGCCTGGCTGACGCTATCAAAGCCTTATCTTCGGGAGCACTATTCACCAGGTAGAGCAGCTCTTTCTGAGCAGTAATCAGATCGGGGCTATAGATTTCCATCAGTTTCTGCCCCTTGCTTATCGGCTGGAAGTTGTACTTCACGTACAGGTTTTCGATGCGGCCACCTACGCGTGCAGGGATAGAATACACCCGGCGCTCGTCGTAGGTGATAATGCCCTCCATCTGCACGAACGCTTCTACTGCCTTCTGCTCCGGCGTAATAGTCGCCACATCCGAAATGATTGTTTCGTTTGTTGGCTGTAATAAAAAAGATAGGTCGTCTGTTATGACGACTGCCTCACCACCTGTTACCGACTGGGGCACCAGGTCCATATGGCAGATAGGGCAGGTGCCAGGCTCGTTCTGCACAATTTGCGGGTGCATGGGGCAGGTATAGGTCGTTCCCTCCGCGTGCTCATGCTCTTTTTCAGAGCAGGCGCTGACAGCGAAGAACAGCAGCAGGAAGAGTATGTTCAGGTATCTTTTCATATTGTTTTAATTTTGAATAACTGAATTTTGAATGATTGAATAATCATGTTTTCCTATTCAGAAGTCAGTTATTCAATTATTCAAAATTCATTTCTCTATCTCCCGCTCATAGTCCACAGCCAGCAGGTAGAGCTCCTGCAGGTTGTTCAGGTACTCCATCTGGGCCATGTTCAGGGCTTCCCAGGCGTCAATCACCTCGGGTAGCTGCGCGTTGTTTTCTTCGTAGGCGATCATGGTCACATCGTAGTTCTTTTTAAGTGCAGGTATGATTTTGGTGTTATAGTTCTCTACCTGCTCACGCTTGGCATTCAGTTCTAAAGCCATGGAGCGCACCATTCCCTGTGCCTCGTTTACTATGGCTGCCCGTTCCCGCTGCATGGCCTCAATCTCCAGGTTCATGGCCTTTGTGTTGGCTTTGTACATTTTAGACGACCAGGGAGCGATGGGAATCGTCACCATACCCATCGCCGTGTACATGCTGGGCATCATGGTGTTGCGGGGCGTCATGTGGTTAAAACTCACCCGAAAATCAGGCTTGCGCTCCAGCCGTTCCTGCTCCACGTTCAGCCGCATCGACTGAATGGTTCTGTCTATCCGGCGGATGTCACTGCGGTTGTCGTTAAGGTAAGTGGTGTCTACTGCCAGTGCTACCGGTTCAGGTATGCTGGTAACCGTGTCGATGCGGAAGGTCTGGTCCTCGGGCAGGTTCATGAGGATGTTGAGCTGCACGTTCTTCTGGACAATCTCGTTTCGCGTCATCAGCTGCATGTTCTCTACCTCGTGCAGGCGCGCCTCTGCTTTGTAGATACTGCCTAATCTGCCCTGGCTATACGGGTAGCGCACGCGGGCAAGCTTCAGCATGAACTCCATGATGCGCTCACTGTCCTGCAGTACATCCAGTTTCTTCTCCAGCACTACCCAGCTATAATAAGTAGCTTTGGCCTGTGCCTTGAGCTGGTTGTATACAGCATCGGCATTGGCTTGCTCAATGGCAGCTCTGGAGTTCATGTACTCCTGCCGGGCACGCTGCTTGGCAGGGTTCGGAATTTCCTGCTCAGCAGAAAGCATATAGGAACCTTCGCGCTCATCGCGCTCCACATCCTGGCCCGGGTAGGGCGTCATAAACATACCTGCGCCCACCATAGGAGCCATCCAGCCTGTAGCACCTTCTGCGTAGGCGTCCATGGCCTGCGCCCGGTAATCATACTGCTGCAGCATGGGGTTGTCGCGGCGTATCGTCTGCAGCATGTTGTCTAATGACAGGGGCTGTTGCTGGGCGGCGGAAGGGTTGCTTCCGAGCAGCAGGAACAGACCAGCAAGAGCAACTTTAAAATAGCCCCCTGCTTTCTTCAAAGAAGGGCTTCTCCAATTATGTCTCTTAATGCTTAACATCGTATATCTCCAGTTTTCCGTGTTTCTTTAATTCGTACTCTTTTGTCATCTCAAATACCACCGGTGTTACCAGCAGAATGTGAATAGAGGAGGTAAACACACCGCCAATCATTGGCAGCACAATGGGGAGCATCACGTCGGTACCAACACCTGTGGCCCATAACACCGGAATCAGACCAAACAGGGCAACCGACACCGTCATGATCTTAGGGCGAAGGCGCTTGGCTGCTCCCATAAATACATAATCGCGAATGTCCTGTTTGGTGATGGTAGCTGCAGAGTTGCCTTTTACATCCACCAACTCTTTCATTGCCTCGTTCAGGTATACCACCATCACCATGGCTGTTTCGATGGCCAGACCAAAAAGTGCGATGAAGCCCACGGCCACGGCAACGGAAAGGTTTACACCATAGAAGTACACAATGAACACGCCGCCTACCAGGGCAAAAGGAATGGTTATCAGGTTGAGCAGGGCCTCTTTCAAAGACTTAAAAGAAATATACAGAATCAGGAAGATGATGACCAGCACTAAAGGGATGATGATCTGAAGTGTCTGCGTGGCCCGTACCTGGTTTTCCCACTGGCCGCTCCACTCAAGGTAGTATCCCTCTGGTATATTTTCCACCTCTGCGTTAATCTTTTCCATGGCCTCTTCCACGGTGCTGCCCACGTCCCGGTCGCGGACATTGAAAAGCACGGCTCCACGCAGCTGCGCATTCTCAGAGTTTATCATCGGCGGGCCATCTGTAAACCGAATGTTTGCCACCGACGACAAAGGAATAGTGCCGGCAGCACCTGTCTGCAGCGGGATGCGCTGAATGCGCTCTATGCTGTTACGGTACTCCTGCGCCAGCCTGACATTAATAGAAAAGCGTTCGCGGCCTTCGATGGTGTTGCCGATACTGGCTCCGCCCAGCGCTGACTCTATGGTCATGTTCACATCATCCACCGTCAGGCCGTAGCGTCCTAAAGCCTCTCTGTTGATGTCAATTTCCATGTACTTGCCGCCGGTAATCGGCTCCACGTACAGGTCTTTCACGCCCGGTACTGCCTCCAGTGCCGACTTCACCCTTTCAGACACTACGTAAACAGAGTCCAGGTTCTGGCCATACACCTTCACACCCACATCGGTCCGGATACCCGTGGCCAGCATGTTGATGCGGTTGATGATAGGCTGGGTCCAGCCGTTTACCACGCCCGGAATCTGCAGCTTCTCGTCCAGTTCCTGCACAATATCCTTTTTTGTGATACCCTCGCGCCATTCCGACTGTGGTTTTAGCATGATAATGGTTTCGATCATGCTGATAGGGGAGTTATCGGTTGCTGTGTTGGCACGACCTGCTTTCCCCAGTACCTGGTCAACCTCCGGCACCGACTTAATAATCTTGTCCTGCACCTGCAAAATGCGCTTTGCTTCGGCGTTAGAGACATCGGGCAGCGTAACAGGCATAAAGAGGATAGAACCTTCATTCAGCGGGGGCATAAATTCGGTACCAAGGCTTAGCAGCATCGGGATTGATACCAGCAGCGCCAGGATGTTGATGCCAATAGTAGTTTTGCGCCATTTCAGGCACCATTTCAGCACCGGCCCATACACCCGCTCCATACCCCGGTTAATCGGGTTGGTATTATCCTCCTTTAATTTGCCTTTCAGGAAAAAGGAGATAAGCACAGGCGTCAGCGTAATCGCCACGATGGCATCTACAATGAGGATGAACGTCTTCGTCCAGGCCAGGGGGCTAAAGAGCTTCCCTTCCTGGCCCGTCAGCAAGAACACCGGCAGGAAGGAGGTAATCACAATCACAGTACTCCAGAACACGCTGGGCCCAACCTGCTTGGAGGCTTTTTCTATAATTCGGAGCCTTGTTTCTTTATCTAAGATCATTTTTCCAATTTTGAATAATTGAATTTTGAATAACTGAATGTTATTTCGTCGTATTCTTCCTGGCCCGTGCCATTACCGATACTATTTCAGTTGATTCTTTCATTAAGTGTTTCACCGCCTCCTTTGTAGTTGTTTCTGATTCTTCTAATAGCTCAAGCCAGAACAGTGTCTCATCAGCCTCTTCAATGACAATACTGATTTTTGAATAAAACTCTGCAGATGATCTGGCGCGGCAGGCGGCTCTGTAATTAGCGGCAACTGAAGTGGCTGATCTTAGCAGCTGTCGCTTCATAATGAGAGCTTCTTCCGTTTTGGGAAGCGTTTTAGAGAAACGAATCACATCTATCGCTAACCGTTTGGTACGTTTCTGAAACTGCTCTATAAATTCTTTCCTGTCCAGGTCCATCTTATTCAGTTATTCAAAATTCAGTTATTCAAAATTGGCTACTCCTCTTCCATCCACTTCTTCCCCTGTGCTGCGGCTGCCAGATGCCTGTAGGAGTTCTCCACCATTACAATGGCATCATCCACAATCACACCTATAGAGAGCGCAATACCGGTGAGGGACATGATGTTGGAGGAGATGCCGAAAGCGTTGAGCAGGATAAAGCCGATGGCAATGGAAAGCGGCAACTGAATCATGATGATAAGCGCACTGCGCCAGTGGAAGAGAAAGAGAAACACCACAATAGAGGCCACAATCATTTCTTCTATAAGCGTGTTCCGGACAGAGGCGATGCTTTCATTTATCAGGCCGCTGCGGTCGTAGACAATGTTGAAATCCACACCCTCCGGTAAGCCTTTGGATACCTCGGCCATTTTCTCCTTCACATTCTCAATCACCTCCTCTGCATTCTCCCCGTAGCGCATCACCACGATGCCACCCACAGCCTCTCCTTCGCCATTCAGGTCGAAGATGCCGAGGCGGCTCTCGCCCGTCATCTGTACCGTTGCCACATCCCGCACCCGAACAGGAATCGTGTTATTGGTGGTGACGGCGATGTTCTCAATCTCTTCTGCAGACTTGAGGTAGCCGGTGGTTTTGATGATGTAGCCGATATCAGACCGCTCGAATTTGCGGCCACCAGCCTCGTTGTTGTTGGCCCGCACCGCCTGTATGACCTGCGGAACGGTGAGGTTATAGTAGGTGAGCTTGTTCGGGTCTACTGTTACCTGGTACTGCTTCTGGAAACCTCCGAAGGAGGCCACCTCGCTCACCCCATCCACATTTTGCAAGGCAAACTTCACATACCAGTCCTGTATAGCCCGTTGCTCTCCCAGGTCCATGCCGGGGGCATCGAGGGTATACCATAGTATATGGCCTACACCCGTTCCGTCAGGGCCCAGCGTTGGTGTGGCTCCCTCTGGCAGTATATTGCCGACAGAGTTCAGGCGCTCCAGCACCCTTGAGCGGGCCCAGTAGACATCGGTGTCATCCTCGAAAATGATGTAGATGAAGCTCATGCCGAACATGGAGGTGCCGCGCACATACTTCACATCAGGCAGGCCCTGCAGGTTCGTCACCAACGGGTAGGTTACCTGGTCCTCTATAATTTGCGGGCTGCGGCCCATCCACTCGGTAAAAACGATGACCTGGTTCTCTGACAAGTCAGGAATGGCATCTATTTTATTTGTTTGTACTGAATACACGCCCCAACCAAACAGGAAAGCCGATAGCAACAGCACGACAAAGCGGTTGCGGAGCGAAAAAGAAATTAATTTCTCAATCATGGAAATGATGTTCTAAGCCTATACAGGAAGTATAATGTGCCGCAGAGGAGCGGCAGATGCAAGAGGTGCGCATGCAGGAATACATGCACAAGAGCGGCTACAGGATGTGTACAGACACACCTGTGTTCAGCCTGCCATAGCAGTACCTAAACTGTAAGGGTTATAGAAGGAAAGACTGCACCAGCACAGGAATGTCGCGGGCGAGTGGGGGAGACGCGTAACGGGCGTAAGTCGGTTGAATAGCGGCCTCAGGGGCAAACAGCTGTAGGACAACGGCTTGTACGGCGGCTATAAATTTAATGTCGAGGGCTTTGTTGAGCGTAACCGTATCATGCTCCGAAGTGGCATCTGTACGCTCTACAATTACTTTATGATCCTCGCAGCAGGTCTTGTTATCTGCTTTTTTCTCCAGAGGGGAATGGCATGGCGGCAGTTCTTTCTGCTGCTTTTGCTCCATCGGGCAATCTGCTGCGGCACCAAACAAGGTCACATCACGCAACTCACCGCCACATATATGCATACCCACAGCCATACCCGTCGAGGAGACGAGCACCAACAGTGTAAGGGTAAGCAAAATAATTTGGCGGTACAGTTTCATGTTTTTGTTACAGGTTGTACAAAGGTAATATAGAAGCGTAAAGATATGTTACACAATTCCGGTAAAGTTTTACAAAAATCTTTTTACCTGCTTCATAAGCCTTTGTGGCTGATGGTATAACAACAGAAGGCGTGAAAAGTTCTGTTACCAGCACTACACAGTTTAGCCTTTGTCGCTGAAGGCCGGGTAGAGCGTCATACCACCGTCCACGTAAATAGTGGTGCCTGTAATATAGTCTGCCTCGTCCGTTGCCAGCCACACAGCCACTTTCGCAATATCTTCGGGCTCCCCAATGCGGCCATAGGGTATCAGCGAGAGCATATCTTTGCGTCCCTGTTCGGTGCTCCACACATCCTCGTTTATAGCGGTTTTGATGGCTCCCGGAGAAATGCCATTTACCCTGATTTTGTGACTGGCCAGTTCCTGTGCCAGCGTTTTCATCAGCATCTGTACACCGCCTTTAGCTGTCGCATAATTCACATGGCCTGCCCAGGGAATGATATCATGCACTGAGCTGATAAAGATGATATGGCCCGCGGCGTGTTTCTCCTCCGGCTTCACCTTGCGTTTCACAAACTCTTTAGCCGCTGCCTGTGCGCATAGGAAATTACCGGTCAGGTTGGTGCTGATAACCTTGTTCCAATCCTCTAACGACATGTCCAGGAAGTTATCGTCGCGCTGTATCCCAGCGTTGCTTACCAGAATATCCAGCGTACCAAAGTTATCAATTGCAGCCTTCATTAGCTTTTCCACGTCATCAGGATTGGCAACATCCGCCTGCACCACCACAGCCTTGCTGCCAGCTCTTTCTATCTTACCCTTTAACTCCTGCGCTGATTCCTCATTCGAGTTGTAGTTGATAACTACCTTGGCCCCGGCCTGTCCCATTGCCAATGCTATGCCTTCTCCGATTCCAGAACTAGAGCCGGTAACAAGGGCCACCTTGCCTTCCAGTCGTTTGTTTTCCATAGTATAATGCTTATTATTCTTTTGATACATAGCCAATCAAAGCACTTTATCTTCCCCTGGCTTTTGATTCATATGAGTATACCAGTATTTGCGGAAGAGGTTGTACCACTTGAGTAGCGGTTGTACCACTTGAGTAGCGGTTGTGGCAGGCTTGCGAGGGGAACAGGTGAAAGCTTTAACGTCTGAGATGCTTTGATGGCAGGGGAGATGCTTAGAGGATTTACTTCTATAACATAGTTACAGCAGGTAAAGCAAGTGGTTGGAATATTGAGTTTGTAAAGCCGTTGTAGTCATCTTTTTCTGTTGTGTGGGAAGTGAATGATGTGTATTTGTATTTAAAATTCCTGATATTAGGTAATCCTTTACATCGGTCATATGTGGCTTCATGTATCAAATACCTGTTTGTATCCCTGTTACATTGATGGGCATAACTAAAAAGTCAATGATTCTGGTCTTTTCTAAAACGTTGCTGTTCTGGTTCGCTGTTGCCTGCTGCATTTCGGCTGCCCGGACACAGGACACTCACATGAGCACTTACTGCAACCCGCTCAATATTGACTATACCTATGCGGTGTATGATGCCCACAGGGATATTTCGTACCGCTCGGGTGCCGATCCTGCTGTGGTTGAATTCAGGAATGAGTATTACATGTTTGTGACCCGATCCATGGGCTACTGGTACTCGACTGATTTGCAGAACTGGACGTTCATCAGCCCGGAGAAGTGGTATTTTGAAGGCTCTAATGCGCCGGCAGCACACAACTATAAAGACTCTGTGCTCTATGTGGCCGGCAATCCGTCCGGCTCTATGAACGTTCTATACACCGACAGTCCAAAAAAGGAGACTGGAAAGCGACACCGGCGATTTTGAACGACCTGCAGGATCCGGACCTGTTTATTGACGATGAAGGGCAGGCTTATATGTTCTGGGGTTCCTCCAACACCTACCCCATTCGGGTAAAGAAACTGGATAGGAAGAACCGGTTTAAGCCTTCCGAAGAAACAGTAGAACTCTTTAAACTGGATGGAAAGAAGCACGGCTGGGAACGCTTTGGAGAAAACCATTCTGACACGGTGCTGGCTGGCTATATGGAAGGGCCGTGGCTGACTAAGCACAACGGGAAGTATTACCTGCAGTATGCTGCCCCAGGCACAGAGTTCAACGTGTATGGCGATGGATTCGAATACGTACTTCGGGGATTATCCTCATTATGCACCAGCTGTTCCGGGTAAAATGGGGAATTTGCCGGATGGATGCTGCTGTCTTACAAGAAACCTGTTACAGCTTCTTCTACGCTGGAGGGGTTTAGCCCCGGGAACATGGTAGATGAAAGTATCAAATCTTTTTGGGTGGCGGCGGAAAACAATGATCAGCAGTGGGTGCAGGTTGACCTTCTGAAGCCGGGGAAAGTGTATGCTGTTCAGGTAAATTACCACGACTACAAATCCGACCTCTACGGCAAAGTGCCGGGGCTGTACCACCGGTATGTGATAGAGGGTTCTATGGACGGAAAGAACTGGCAGACCCTGGTAGACAGAAAAGATAATTATAAGGATGTGCCTAACGATTATGTTGAGATTGCCTCTCCACAGACAGTGCGTTACATCCGTTATCAGAACTTACACGCGCCTACTACAAATCTGGCTATCTCCGGGTTGCGTGTATTCGGCCTTGGGCAGGGTAAGGCACCCTCACGTGTGAAGGGCCTGAAAGTAAAACGTCCACAGGATCGCCGGGATGCCGTACTTACCTGGGACAGGCAGCCAACTGCACAGGGGTACCAGGTGCTGTGGGGTATAGCACCGGATAAACTATACAGTTCCTGGATGGTGTACGATGACAATTCTCTGAACCTGAAAAGCCTGTCAGTTGACCCGGCTTACTATTTTTCTGTGGAGGCTTTCAACGAGAATGGTGTGTCAGAAAGAACGAAAGTCGTGAAGGTTGAGTAAGCAAAAGTAAAAAATGCCACATGCCAGAAGCAAAATAAATACATGATGAAGAAAATTGCGCTATTGATTTTAGGACTACTGTGGCAGTTTAGTGTAAAGGCACAGGAAAATACTCCTCCTTTCTGGGACGAAATTCAGCACTATAAACAGCAGGACAGTGTGCAGATGCCGCCTGAAAATGCGATTCTTTTTGTTGGAAGTTCGTCTATCCGGATGTGGGACAGCTTGCAGGAGATGTTCCCTAAGCGGGCTGTCATTAACCGTGGATTTGGCGGTTCTAACCTGCTGGATCTGAAATATTACCTGAATGATATTGTGCTTCCGTACCAACCGAAGCAGATTGTGATATACTCCGGCGAGAATGACATTCCCTCTGACACCGTGCAGGCCCCAGAGGTGCTGGCGCGGTTTAAGGATGTTTTCGAAGGTATACGCCAGGAGATGCCGCAGGTGCCTATCGTGTTTATCTCGATTAAACCCAGCCCATCCCGGATCCAGTATCTCCCCGTCATGCAGGAGTCAAACAGGCTGATTCAACAGTACCTGAAAACGCAGCCCAAGGCAAAGTACGTGGATGTATATTCCCTGATGCTGGACAGGAACGGCAGGCCAATGCAGGACATCTTTCTAAATGACAACCTGCACATGAATAAGAAGGGATACCAGATCTGGAAGAAGGCGCTAGAACCACACCTGGCGAAATGAAAGTGAAGGCCCTTGAGCATTAGCAAAGGCAGACTTTCCCCACCACCTATACAAGCAGAAGGGGCAGCTAAACCAGCTGCCCCTTCTGCTTGCACATCATAGTGTTACTCGGTCTATACTGCCGTTTCCTGCTTCGGTACCTGCAGATGCGACAGGATGATATTAAATACATCTACGGCTTGTATGTCCTGTGGCAAGGCTTGCTTACTTTTTGTCAGCAGCACCGGCCACTCGCTTTTGTCTTCCGGGATGCGACCGTGCGAACCTTTGATTAAGGTAGCATCCAACGGAATAATATCCATCACCATCCGGAAACCCAGCTTTTTCTTCAGTACCTTGCCCGCCACTTTGGGAATCAGGAATTTGATTTTCGGATCAGCAAACATCTCTACCGGGTCGAAGCCGGGTTTTTTATGAATGTCTACCATGCGGGCATAGTCAGGGGCCTTTTTGTCGTCAAGCCAGAAATAATAGGTAAACCAGGAATCCTTATCAGCCACTACTACCAGTTCGCCGCAACGCTCGTGCGCCAGTTTATACTTGTCACGTTCAGCCCCCGCCAGTACCTCCTGCACACCAGGTACCTGTTGCAGTAGCTTTTGCACTGTGGCAACTTCAGAGGAGTTCTCTACATAAACATGCGCTACCTGGTGATCGGCTACGGCAAAAGCCCTGCTCATGGCCGTGTCCAGCAGTTCGGTGCCACGTTCATTGCGCACGGCAATATACCCATGCTCCCGCAGCACACGGTTCAGGTGCACCGGGCGGTTCACGTCCGAAATACCATACTCCGACAGCACAATTACCTGCGCCCCCTTTGCCTCGTAAAACTGGATCAGGTCGCCTACCACGGCGTCTATCTCCTGCAGGTCTTTGGCTACGCGTGGATCGCTGGGGCCGAGGCGCTGCAGGTTATAATCTAAGTGCGGCAGGTAAATGAGCGTGAGCGTAGGGTTGTACAGGTTATCTGTTATCTTGCTTGCCTCTGCTATCCACCTGCTCGATTTGATGGATGTTTTGGGGCCCCAGTAATTGAAAAGAGGGAATGTGCCCAGTTGCGCCTGCAGCGTGTCCCGTAAATCGGCAGGCTGAGTATAGCAGTCTGGTAGTTTACGGCCGTCGGCCAGGTATTGGGGGCGGGGGGTGAGGGTATAGTCGGCGGTAGTGTTCATGTTGTACCACCAGCCCATGTTAGCCACCGTAAAGTTTGGGTCTTTTGCGCGCGCAACTTCCCATATCTTAGATGCCTTGATCAGCTTATTCGACTGGCGCCACAGCTTGACCTCGTCCTCATCCCGGAAATACCAGCCATTGGCCACAATGCCATGCTCTTCCGGCCACTTTCCGGTAAGGTAGGTGGCATGGGCAGTACAGGTAACTGCCGGAAACACCGGGCGCACCGTTTTTTGCTGCGCATCTGCTGCCCATTTTGCCAGGAAAGGAGTGTTCTTACCGAGGAGTGATTTCGTGAGGCCTACTACGTCCAGCACTACTGTTTTCTGCATTTTCAGTACGGTTTATGTTTGTCAGAACCCATTCCAACTCCCGCTGAATAGATTCTGAAAGGTCTTTTTTCATGTCTTCCGGTAGCACGTCCCAGGTGTAGGTTTCAACCTCGAGGTGGGACGTTAGCTGTTTCTGCTGCAGGAGCGCCAGCACGTCCACTATGTCCTGCTGTGTCGACTCAAGGCCACTGTAGGATTGCGTGAAGAGTGGAACGTGAAAATGCATGCGCCACTCTACGGCATTCGGTTTGCGGATATGCTGCAGCGCGAATGTCAGGTCAGGGTACTGGCACATCTCGCCGCCATCCCCCCGCTCCACCACCTGGTGCAGGTATGTGGATTCGGCAAAGCAGGCAAAAGCCTCAGCCAGTTCACCGCGTGTCTCCACATCCTTAGGCAAATGCGTTTTAAGGGCAGCGCTAAGCTGTACTTTCCCGATTTTGATGCCGGCATGTGTCAGTTTGGCAAAAGCCTCCGCAGGTTTTTCGTAGGCCAATGCAAAGTGGCATACATCGTAGCAAACCTGTATGTGCTCTAAAACGGTTTTTTGGGCTTCCTCCTTTGTTAGCCCATGCGACTCCTGCAGGGCCTTCTCGCCGGCAGGAAGGAGCCAGTCGTGGTAATAGTTGATAACCTCTTTGCTGTTTTCCAGCAGCCCGTCCGGTTCCGGTTCTATATCAATATGTATGGTTTTGCCTGTTTCCTGCTTTAGTTGAATTAAGTCCTTGACAAGCGAAACCAGGTTGTCTGTTGCGTTACTGAAAACAGACTTTACTTTAGAGTTATCTGCCTCCAGGTACCAGGGCTTGTAAGAGAGGGGGGAGGTAGATATGCCGCCTTCCATGCCATCAGGCAGGAGTGCCGCCAGAATGTGCGCCAGGCGGACGGTATAATTCAGCCGCTCGTCCGTTGTCCAGTCTGGCTTGTGGACATCGTCTTTCACGGATTGGTTATGAAAGCCACCGTATGGAAAGCCGTTCATTGTGAACACATACAAACCCTGCTCCTGCAGCCACTGCTTAAACTCCTGTAGTTGCTCGCCCTCCAAAAGCTGCTCGCTGGCCTGGTTGGAGAGGCGCAACCCAATACCGAAAGGATGGTCGGGGGAGAGTTTATTTTTGAGTGGCGGAAGGTAAGTTTGAAGCTGTTGAAAAACATCTTCCCACGTTTCGCCGGGGTGGATGTTGGTGCAGTAAGTAAGGTGATGCCCTGTGTTCAGATACATGTTTTGCAAAAATTAAGTAAGAAAACAGCAGCCTTCAAACACCACAGTGCTGCTTTTTACAGAATACCGTTGCTTATGCAGCAGGCTGAGGGTGGTGGCGCTTTTTTAATAGTTCTACGGCCTGTAGCAAGAGCGGTTCGTCCATGTGGTGTACTTCCACACCCTCACCGATTTTGTTCAGCAGCATGATAGTCAGTTTACCACCCAGGTGCTCTCTGAATTCCTGGAGTCCTTTAATTACGCTGAGTTGCTCGGAATTAGTCTCCTGCTGCGATAACTGAGGAACATACAGCTCAAAACCCAAATCCTGGAGCAGTGTCAGCACATCTTCGTGCTCTTCCGGCGTCAGCATGCCTTTCAGCATCGAGTAGGTGGTATCCAGAGCGATGCCAATGGCTACTGCCTCACCGTGGCGCAGGTCGTAGTTGGTAAGTTGCTCCAGCTTATGGGCGGCCCAATGTCCAAAGTCGAGGGGGCGGGATGAGCCGGTTTCAAAGGGATCTGCTCCACCAATATGCTCCACATGCATCTCAGCACAGCGGTGGATTAGCCGCTGCATGGCTGGCATATCGCGCTGAGCCAGTTTGGCTGCATCTTTTTTGATTTCCCTGTAAAAGGCCTCGTCCTTGATAAGTGCCACTTTTATGGCTTCCGAAATGCCGGAGCGCCAGTCGCGGTCGTTCAGGGTGAGCAGGAAATCGCTATCGTTGATGACGGCAAAAGGCGGGGCGAAGGTGCCCAGGAAATTCTTTTTATTGAAGAAGTTGAAGCTGTTCTTTACACCCACGGCAGAATCATCCTGCGACAAAACGGTAGTAGGGATGCGGATGTGCCGGATGCCTCTGTGTGCAATGGCCGCGGCAAAACCAGCCATGTCCAGCACGGCGCCGCCCCCAATGGCAACAAAGTAGGAGTGGCGGTCGATGCCATAGTCGTTCACAGCCTCCAACAGCTTCTGCAGCAGTTGCGTGCTGTTTTTTACTTCCTCGCCGCCCGTAATCAACATGGGTTCAGCCAGCAGTTTCATGACCTCCTTATAGCGGAAAGCGTACTGCTTGATCTGTTCTGTTAAATTAGGGTGAGCGGCTGCCACGCCACTGTCTATCACAAAAAACACTTTGCGTGGGGCCGTGCCATTGTCCTGCTGCAGCACATCAGAAAACAAATTGTTTTCAGGGTTAAAAAGGTCCTTGGTAAAGTAAACACCATACCTGAACTGCACCGAAAACGACTGCTCAATGGCCCTCATATCTTTTTGAAGCATCTGATTTTTTGGGGTTGTGGAATTCTACGCTTTGCATAGCAAATTAAGAATTCTGTTGTTTATTGACCTAAATGTTACCCAATTTAGGTCTTCTTTCTTGTAGAACACCGTGCAGGGCCTAACAATTCTCAGGTAACGGCAAATTTCCGCGCTACATAAATAGAAACCGGTAAAAGCAGCAATACCAGCAGCCCATACTGCCAACCGGCAAAGCCTGCGGCCATGCTGGCATTCATCACTATCAGTGCCAGGATACCGGCTTTCACCGCTTTGAAGATCAACTTTGGCTCTTTGGCAGGCATTGCCTTGAAAAGTGGCGGGAAAATGAGGTAAGCAAACAGCAGCAAAAAAGGAATGCTGTACCATAGGTTAAAGTGAGGCAACAGCGAAAGGGTCATGATACCAGCAAACACCAGGGCATACATAAAAGCGGCTGCCTTCAGAGCGGCTGTGTTACCTCCGTGTACTTCCCCGCGACTCACCATTGTGATAGCCGCGATATACACAATCGGGATAAGCGCCATAAACCACAGTTGCCCTACAGCAGCAGGCACGGCACTTATCCCGAGCAGCAGGTTTCCGCCACGGCAGGCACCCATGTTGATAGGGCCAAGAAAGGTGTTGTGCTTGCCCCGGTAATCGTATAACAAAGCGAGGCAGGCAACAGCCAGGGCAATGGCAGCACTTACCAGCGACACCTGCCAGGCCGCCAACACCCCGCCTGTTAAAAGAAAAGCACCTAAGGTGGCAGCCCCCGCTACAGAGGCCTTTCCGCTGGGTATGGGCCGCTCCGGGCGCTCTACCCGGTCCAGATCGGCGTCAAACACATCGTTGAACACCACACCACCGCCATACAGGCCAATCGTGGACAGCACAAGCCAGCCCAACGGCTGAAGCGTTTCAGCGTTCAATCCACCCTCCCAGAAAGGGCGCGACAGCAAAGCCCCTGAGGCTGCAAAGCCCATCATGATATCTGCAATGGCCGTGATGATATTGGCTGGGCGCATGAGCCGCAGATAAGCGCCTAGTCGGGTCATCAACGTACGATGTTTGAGCCAAACTCTCCCTCGTCAGCTCCCAGGTTGCCGACTACAGGTGTTTGTCCTCCTCTTAATACAGAATTGTCTGAAAATTTCTCGCGCTGATCCACGCTTGCAGGGCTAAGCCAGTCAGATTCGTTCATCTGGCCGCTTTTGCCAAAGGCCTCGAGTGCGTTTTGGTAACACACCTTGCGCACATCTTCTAAAGAGATGCCGCGCTCCAGCATCAGGGAGGCTGTTTTAGGTACAGAAAGTGGGTCACTGATGCCCCAGTCGGCTGCGCTGTTAATCATAATGCGCTCTGTGCCATATTTCTTCACAACCTCCACCATGCGCTCGTTGCCCATTTTAGAGTTAGGGTAAATCGTGAAGGCAGCCCAGAAACCTCTGTCCAGCACATCCTTTACTGTTTCCTCGTTGTTGTGGTCCACGATCACCATGTCCGGGGCAATGCCGTGCTCCAGGCTCACTTCCATACTCCGGATGGTGCCGGATTTCTTATCGCGGTGCGGCGTGTGGATCTGCACCGGCATGTTTGTTTCCTTCGCCAGCTCCAGCTGCAAGCGGTAGTATTTATCTTCTGCCTGGGTCTGGTCGTCGTAGCCAATCTCACCGACGCCTACCACGCCCTCTTTATAGATGAAGAGCGGCAGCAGTTCCATTACCTGCTCAGCCAGTGCCTCGTTGTTTGCCTCTTTGGAGTTCAGGCCGATAGTGCAGTAGTGCCTGATGCCGAACTGGCTTGCCCGAAAGCGCTCCCAACCTACCAGGCTGCTGTAGTAATCTTTAAAGGAGCCGACTTCTGTGCGGGGCTGTCCCAACCAAAAGGCAGGTTCGATAATGGCCACAATGCCTGCCTGGCGCATGCGCTCGTAATCGTCGGTGGTACGGGACGTCATGTGTATGTGCGGGTCAATCAGCATCAGGTTCTGGGTGTTCATATGCTTTATCTTATATCGGTGATGTGTTATTTTAAATCTGTTTCAGTTAACTCTGTACTGTCGATGTGCGGCCAATCAGGTCCCAGTTCAGCTCATTGCTCTCCACTTTCTGCTTTAAGTCAGGGTGTGTCTCCAGCAGTTCTCTGGCCGGGCCATAGCTGCTTTTCGCGCAGGCCAGTGCTGCTGCTTCGCGCTCTGCTTCGTTAGGCTGCGAGAAGAGTTTCTTAATGTCCTGGATATTCGTTTCATCTATAAAAGGGCCAACCGGGCGCCATAACTCCGGAGACACCGGGCGTCCAGCTGCCCAGCGTTCGTGCGCATAGTCCGTCAGCATGCGGGCTAGTTTGGGATTGCTGCGTTCCTCCAGGCCGTAGATGCGGTAAAGGGGCTTGCCGACGAACAGGGTCTTTAGTACCAGTTGGTTCCAGGCATCTTCCTCCATATACTCCGCAGGGTAGGGGTTCTCAAGCGCCACGGCCTCGTACACGTCGCCTATATTGGTGCGCACGCCTTCTGCAGCTCTTTTCTTAAACTTTTCGGGGTGGGGCAGCAGGGGCAGGCTTCCGTACAGTGCTACCAGCTCGCCCATGTCTGCGGTACTAAACAGGGTCTCCACTTTTTTTACAAAGGCATCGGCATCCTGTGCCGGAAGAGACAAGAGGAGCAGGGTGCGGGCGGCCTGATCAGCAGTCCAACGGATTGGGTTAAAACCTTCCCGGATGTTGTTGGCCTGCTCCAGGTCTGCGTCAGTTACCTGCAGCTTCTCTTTGCCGACAAAACGCGGGGCAGCGCTAAAGGCAAGGTACAAGTCTTTTCCCATGGCGGCTTCAGATCCTAACTGCCCTGTTTTCTGGGTAAGCCATTCAATGCCCCGGTCTGTTGTGCTGCGCTTCAAAAGTACTTTCAGCAATGCTTTGCTTGCATTTATGTCTGCCTGATACACGTGTGTATGGTTTAAGATAAACAATGATTACCGTAACCTGTTGATGCTGCTTTCTTAGCCTTCAAGATAGCAAATTTTTATTTGCTGCCATGGCGTTCTGCTAATGAAGAGGTAAAACGCTGAGCCAACTTTGGCAGTGCAGGAAAGTTGCGCGCCTGCAGTGGAACAGGTTTATTGTCCTGATAAGCGTTTAAACACTCATTCTGGCTGCACAAGAAAAAAAATCCTGCAGAATAGGCTGCACCTGCCAGAAAACCGCTTTGCTGCAACAAAGCACCCACTGGTAAAGGTAAAAAGAATGATGCATATATATAAACCCACGAAAGAGGAAATATCAGCTGCTGCAGGAAAGACAGTACACGATGTCATAGCTCCCGACTTAAAGGTGCTGTTCTGTGGCATTAACCCTGGTCTTTATACTGCTGCCACCGGGTACAATTTTGCCCGCCCCGGCAACAGGTTCTGGCCTACTTTGTATGCGGCAGGCTTCACGCCACGCCAGTTAAAACCTCATGAGCAGCAGGAGTTGCTGACATACGGCTGTGGCATCACAAATTTCGTGGCGCGAGCCACCGCGGCGGCGGCAGAACTGAGTGCTGCAGAGCTGGTGGAAGGAGGAAGGTTGCTGAAAGAAAAGGTAATCCAGTATAGGCCGCAAGTGGTGGCTTTCCTTGGTGTTACGGCCTACCGCACTGCCTTCAGCCTACCCAAAGCCGTATTGGGACCACAGCCGGAAACAATAGGTGAGTCCCGGCTTTGGGTGCTGCCAAATCCCAGCGGCTTAAATGCCCATTACCCACCGGCTGCGCTGGCACAGGTGTATCGGGAACTGCGGGATGGTTTACTCCTCTAAGACGGCTACTAAATAAGACAAATGAAGAGTCTTTACCTCTTTACAAAACGATAGCCTTAAAAAGTTGAACCGGAGGTGTAGAACCTGCTGACTTTTTTAAACCAAAAAATATTTTGAAAAAATTGAAACCTTGTTAGCTGGTGCTGAGTATAAGGGGTGCAATCTGATTACATAGAAAAATATATATGTATATATTTTAGCTGTAAAAAGCTAAAACATGAGAGGAAAAGGTATATTTTTTTCAATGTATATACATGTAAGTGCTGTTTACCCTTGAAAAAGTACCGTTTACTTTGTTGTTATAGTTTATTGAAGTTTTTGAGTATAGTTTTGAACTATAAAGCTCTTATAAGTGTCAACCCAATAGAACTAAAAACCAAACATATAAAATCAAACTTAAAAGTTAGAACATTAAAAGCATCATGAAGGATTATTTAGAAAGACTTGAGAGCGGACTTAACAAAAGCAAAACTTTACTTTACAAGCCTGACCAAACAGGTTTGGCGTGTTCCTTTGTAAATGGTGGATTAGTAGTGGATAGCTTCATTATTGAAGATGATGTAATTGCCGATGCACTTTCCAAGAAGGGATTAAATGGTGTGGTAGAAGGTTCTAACTTTGAGATGCTGAAAAGCAACTATTCATGGTTCTCCCTGCATGTTAAAACAAAGCAGGTTTACCGTGAGCTGGAAAAGCAGGCAGTATAATTTATACCAGTAGTTCTACACACATCCTCTCCATATGGCCAGAAAAGGGCATGTGGAGAGGATGCTTTTTTATATAGGCTTCCATAAAAGTCCTCCAGCAGAAAAGCCTCTTTAAAATAGGAGAGCCCTTCTGTATCGGAAGCAATAGAAACGTAAGTGCTATTCATTGTCAATGCCGTTTACGTCATGCCTGATAGCCATGTCCTCCTCGTATGGAACATCACAGTTTAAGCTGCAGCATGCAAGCACCGCCGTCTTTTTTTGGAACTTTCGACAACATTCCAGTGGACTTACCAGTGTCGCACATATAATAGAAGTGTTGGTAGAGGAATTGGAGTACTGGTGCACGAGCGGAAACAGGAACATAAAATCAGGTAAGTTTATACAGGCGGAACAAAAACAGCTTTCCGCTGTTTATAGATTATGGTTGCTGTTGCCACAGCCAAAACCACCCAGGGAATCAGATAAAAGGAGCTGCCTGTGCAGTGGTACGGAACTGTTGTATAGAAAATAATCGCATGTTTTTGGCAATCTGGTATACTATGTGATATTTATTTTCTATTTTTGCAAAGAATATTATTGCTATCCGCAAGAAATTTATAGACGAAGAGGCGAGAGAACAGGCTCCCAGACCCTCTGGCAACCATCCGATTGGAAAGGTGCCAAGTCCTGCCCAACGAAGGGGAAATATAAATTAAAGAACCATGAACAAGACATCAGGCATATTCCACTCTACCAGTTTGTTACCTCCTGCTAACGCCGTTGCTACATCTTTGCCTGTGATGTGCTGTTGTTGCTGTTGTTCCTGTTAAAGGATTCCCCACCTCTTTCCTGCAGCCAGGCTAACGTAGCTTTTGCCGGTTGTAAAGGAACTTATCAACCTTTTTAATCTTTAACATAGCGCAGGGTGCGGCATATCAGGTACATATACCGTTTCGTAACAGCGCAAAGCAACAAGTTTATGCTTCACACAATTGCACATTTTATACATCAACAGGCTTCCGGGTTAAAAACCGGTGCCTCCGTTACATGCCTTCCTGCTGGCAGCAGGTGCATGCACTGTTGTACCTCAAGTGTCTGTTGTTGACACTTTATATTATACAGTTTACTGCCCCGGGTAGTAAGTCATTAAATTGCTGATTGATATATTAATAACAAATTTGAGCAGAAGCCTTTACAGGCTCATTTATAAAACAGAACATTTGTATGCAAAGCTTTAGATCTGAGATAGAGAATCCGATAGTCGAAAAGGATATCATTGACCTGGAAAAGAAAATCCGGCTGTTCCGTGAGGGTAAGTTACAGGAAGATAAATTTAAGAGCCTGCGCCTGGCCCGTGGCGTATATGGCCAGCGCCAGCTAGGTGTACAAATGGTGCGTATCAAGCTGCCTTTTGGTAGAATGACAACGCAGCAGTTGCTGCGCATTGCGTCTATATCTGATGAATACTCAACCGGGAACCTACACCTGACTACACGTCAGGACATCCAGATCCACTTTGTGAGTCTGGACAGAACACCTGAACTGTGGGCAAACCTGGAGAAAGATGATATTACACTGCGTGAAGCCTGCGGTAATACGGTGCGTAACGTGACGGCTTCGCCGGAAGCGGGTATTGACCCGGAAGAACCGTTTGATGTGTCGCCTTATGCGGATGCCACATTCCGTTACTTCCTGCGTAACCCAATCTGCCAGGACATGGGCCGAAAGTTCAAGATGTCCTTCTCATCCAGCGACTCTGATACCGCTTTATCTTATATGCACGACCTTGGGTTTATACCGAAGGTAAAAGAAGAGAACGGCGAAACCATCCGTGGCTTTAAAGTTATGATTGGCGGAGGTTTGGGGGCCCAGCCGGCACTGGCACATACTGCCTATGAGTTTCTTCCTGAAGACAGGGTGATACCTTTCATTGAGGGCGTGTTGCGCATCTTTGATCGCCATGGCGAACGCAATAACCGCAACAAAGCCCGCTTCAAATACCTGATTGGCAAACTTGGACTGGAAGAGGTGATGCGCCTGGTGAACGAGGAGTATAATGCCCTGAAGTCACATTCTTTTGAAATTGACAAGTCTGCGAGCTTTGATCCGGCCTTGCCTGAAGTAAAAGAAATCCCCGACTTCGTAATTGAGGACACAGACAAGTACAACAAGTGGTTGAAGACAAATGTGTTCCAGCAGAAGCAGAAAGGCTACTATGGTGTTTACATCAAAGTTCTGACCGGCGACATCAGCAGCGATACAGCCAGAGAGCTGGCACCGCTGGTACGTGAATATTCTGCCGATGAGATAAGGGTAACACAAGGCCAGAACCTGCTGCTAAAATATGTGCCGGAACAGGCGTTGCCATTCTTCTTCTCCAGGTTAGATGAACTGGGGCTTGCTGAGCCAGGCTTCAACAGTGTGGCCGATATCACTACCTGCCCTGGTACTGACACCTGTAACCTAGGTATCTCCAACAGTGTGACCGCTGCCAAAGTACTCGAGGACCTGATCATCACAGAATACCCGGAACTGCTCTTTAACAGGGATATCAAGATTAAAATGAGCGGCTGTATGAACTCCTGCGGCCAGCATGGCATGGCGAATCTGGGTTTCCATGGTTCTTCGCTGAAGAGCGGCAAGAGCGTGATACCTGCGCTGCAGGTGCTGCTGGGCGGTGGTACTGTGGTGAATGGCGAAGGCCGTATTGCACAGAAAGTGCTGAAAGTGCCAAGCAAGCGTGGTCCGGAAGTAGTGCGCCAGGTTATCAACGACTACCAGGCGAACAAACTGGAAAACGAGCGCTTTAACGAGTACTACGACAGAAACGGCAAAGATTACTTTTACCAGATGCTGAAGCCGTTGGCTGACCTGACCACACTAACACCAGATGAGTACATTGACTGGGGGCACCAGGAGCAGTTTGAAACTGCCATTGGCGTGGGTGAGTGTGCCGGTGTTATGATTGACCTGGTAGCTACGCTGCTGTATGAGTCTGATGAGAAACTGGAGTGGGCTGCCGAAGCAATGGAAGACCAGCGTTTTGCTGATGCCATCTACTATGGTTATGCTTCTTATGTAAGTACCGCCAAGGCGCTTCTGTTGGATAAGAATGTAAAGTGTAACACACAGGCTGGCATCATTCAGGATTTTGACACACATTATGTAGCAGAGGGAATCTTCCGTTTTGAGCCTGATTTCAGCAGCGAAGTAATGCAGATAAACAAGAACAAGCCAAGCGAGGCCTTTGCGAAAGAATACCTGAACAAAGCCACTTTATTCCTGCAGGAAGCTACACGCTACCGTCAGGAGCAGCGTGACATAACTGCACCTGCCAGGCTAAATCAAGAGGGGTAGTAAAGGAGAAAGGTTAAATGGCTGGCTGCTGGATTCAATTGTTCAGCAGTCAGCCATTTCATCGTTTAAAAAGACATGAAGATGGTATAAGGAATCATCTGATGCTGCAGTACTTCCCGAACCTGGACAGGTGGAGGAAGCAGTACAGCATAGTCTTATGTTTCCGATATACTGAATATATTAATGAGTAGCGCTCCTAACACAACCATGGCTTCTCCTGCAACATCAACTCAAACAGCTACGAATCCGCTTTTTCCGGTTTTTTTGAAACTGGAGCAATTGCAGACACTTGTGGTAGGTGGAGGCGCTGTGGGCCTGGAAAAACTTTCCGCCATTTTAGCCAATAGTCCGAAGGCACAGGTGGTACTGGTTGCACCCGAAATACTTCCGGAAATCGTGGAACTGGTAGCCCGTCACCCACTGGTGCAGCTTGTGAAGCGGGAGTTTCAGGAAGAGGACCTGACACGCAAGGACCTGGTACTGGTGGCGACGGACGACCATGTGCTGAATGTGACCATCCGGGACCTGGCAAAGTCGCGAAAGATTCTAACGAACGTAGCGGATACACCGCAGCAATGCGACTTTTACCTTGGATCTATTGTACAGAAAGGAAGCCTTAAGCTTGCTATCTCCACCAACGGTAAATCCCCGACGGTAGCCAAGCGCCTGAAGCAGGTACTGAATGAGTCTCTGCCCGATGAGATGGAGCAGGTGCTGGATAAGCTCACGCAGCTGCGGGCGCAGCTTAAGGGCGACTTTGCCTATAAAGTGAAGCGACTGAACGAAGCCACTGAAATTCTGGTGGAGCCGACTGTTGCAACTGCTACCACCGTAAGGGAGAAAAAAAAGCAGGCAAAATACAGCCTGAAGGTGGTGCTGATGCTCCTCTTCGCTGCGCTTGCCCTAATGGTAACCGGCCACCTGCTTTTCAGCTATATTCCCTTCAGCACCATTGGTGCCATGGCCATGGATGTAGCAGCACAGGTAGACAGGGAAATCCTCATTTTTATCCTGGCAGGCTTTGTTGCGCAGCTGATTGATGGCGCGCTGGGCATGGCCTACGGTGTGAGTGCCACAACATTCCTTCTTAGCTTTGGCGTATCGCCGGTGGCCGCCAGTGCGAGTGTGCATGCCTCTGAGATTTTTACCTCCGGTGCCTCTGGCTGGATGCACCTGAAGTTCGGGAACGTGAACAGCAAGCTGTTCAAAACCATTGTGTTTCCGGGAGTATTAGGGGCTATTGTAGGAGCTTTCCTGCTTTATACGCTGGAGGAGTACCTTTACCTCATTAAGCCGGTGGTAGCCTGCTACACCTTGTTCCTGGGTATCCTGATTATCCGGAAAGTGCTGAAGAAGCGTGTCAAGAAGAGCCCTGTCAAAAGGCTGGGTATGTTGGGTGCCATCGGGGGATTTATGGATGCCATTGGTGGCGGCGGTTGGGGGCCTATTGTTTCCTCCACCCTCATTGCAAAGGGCAGGCACCCGATGTATACAGTAGGTTCTGTTAACTTAGCCGAATTTTTCGTGTCTTTTGCGAGCTCCGTAGCTTTTATTTCCCTGATAGGTATTACGCACTGGCAAATAATCATAGGCCTGATACTAGGTGGTACTATTGCAGCTCCCTTAGGAGCAATGCTTGCCAGAAGGCTTCCGGTAAAGACGATGATGATCATCGTGGGTATTGTGGTTATTATCGTCAGCCTGCGCCTTATCTTTATGGCTTTCTTTATGTAATCAGGGGATCAGGCGCCCCACAGTTTGAAGATACGGGGACACCTTCTTAACTTGAGCTCAAAGAATTAAATTAAATATAATCGGGATGTGAGCAGACGGAGCTTTTAGGTGTCCGCAGCAAAACAACCTGCTATTAGCAATGAACAATCAATATGTCTGATAAAGAAACAAAAGCTATCAGGCTGCAGACCAAGCGCAGCCATAACCGGGAACACTCGGTACCTCTTTACCTAACGTCCAGCTTCCTTTTTGAGGATGCAGAGCAGGCGCGTGCAGTATTTGCCGATGAAGAGCCAGGAAACATTTACTCCCGTTTCTCAAACCCGAACGTGGATGAGCTGGTGGAGAAAATGTGCTATCTGGAGAATGCCGAAGATGGTTTTGCCTTTGCTACAGGAATGGGAGCCGTGTTCACGAGCATGGCCTCTTTGTTGAAAGCAGGTGACCATATTCTAGCAAGCCGTGCTGTTTTTGGCTCTACCCACCAGTTGCTGACGAGTGTGCTGCCGCGCTGGGGCATTACCCATTCCTACGCCGATGCCAGCAAGCCGGAAGAATGGGAAAGCCTCATCAAGCCTGAGACCAAGCTTATCATGATCGAGACGCCCTCCAATCCTGGGTTGGAGCTCATTGATTTAGAGTGGCTGGGTGAACTGAAGCGCAAGCATAACCTGATACTTGTGGTGGACAACTGCTTTGCTACCTGTATCCTGCAGAACCCGATAGAATACGGTGCTGACCTGGTGGTGCATTCTGCCACGAAGTACATTGACGGGCAGGGTCGTGTGTTAGGCGGTCTGGTAGTGGGCAGGGCTGATTTGATAAAAGAAGTACGCTTCTTCTCCCGCCATACAGGTCCGGCTATGTCGCCGTTCAATGCCTGGGTGCTCTCTAAAAGTCTGGAAACACTCTCGCTGCGCATCGACAAACACTGCGAAAATGCACTGAAGCTGGCACAAACGCTGGAAAACAACCCGGCACTGGAGGTAGTAAACTACCCGTTCCTGCCATCTTTTCCGCAGTACGAATTGGCTAAAAAGCAGATGAGGCAGGGTGGAGGCATTATCACCTTTGTGGTAAAAGGTGGCTATGATGCAGCCAAGCGGTTTATTGATAACCTGGAGATGGCCAGCATCAGTGCAAACCTGGGCGATACGCGCACCATCGTGACGCATCCGGCTTCCACCACTCACTCTAAACTGTCAGCTGAGGAAAAGGCTGCTACAGGTATTTCTGAAGGCCTTATCCGGGTTTCTGTTGGTTTGGAAAGCATACAAGATATCATCCAGGACATAGAGCAGGCACTGGCAAAGGTGTAGTGAATATCCAATCAAAGGATTGGTTTAATAAGACTCTTTTTATTATCAAATCATGCAGCTACAGTTTCGCGTTTACATGCAGCTGTAGCTGTATCTGTAAAAAATAAATGAACATGGAAGTTAATTTAACACGCGTAGATCAGGATTTTCATTTTGCAGCAACGGGTGCCTCTGGCGTAGCAGTTCAGATTGATGGTTCGCCTGAAATTGGCGGTCACAACGCAGGTGCCCGCCCTATGGAGCTGTTGCTTATGGGCTTAGGCGGTTGCAGCGCCATCGATATCATTCAGATTCTGAAAAAGCAGCGCCAGCAGATTGATACCTTCGACATAAAAGTAACGGCAGAAAGGACGCCAGGCGAAATTCCATCCCTGTTCAAGAACATCAATGTGCACTTTATGCTGGGCGGGCCGCTGGATGAGGAGAAAGTGCAGAAAGCCATCAATCTTTCTATGGATAAGTATTGCTCGGTAGCAGCCATTCTTTACAAAACAGCTACCATCACCCACACGTTTGAAGTGGGAGCCGGGAAGCTGGGCATGCCAGGCGAGCTAGTGTAATAGCAAATCCATTTCAAGGCTAAATTTCTCTGGTGCGAGTTTTTCGAACTTGTGGTATTTAGAAATAAAAACAAAAGAGCCGCTGCAGGTATACCCGCAGCGGCTCTTTTGCTTCCTGACCTCCCGGTGTCCAACAGACCCGTGGAGTGTCTTTTTAAATCATGTAATTCAGTTCACTCTCGTGCGTGATACTTTCTACCATACCGGCACCAACGGTTGTAAAGGAAGTCTCATCAATCAATATGAAACCGCCATTTGCACGGTTGTTTTCATACTTGTCGAGCAGGAGGGGAGTAGCTGTTTTAATCTGCACACGGCAAATGTCGTTCAGCTGTACCTGATCTGCGTCGATGATGTTATCAAGCGAGTTTACGTCTATCTTATACTGTATCTGTCTTACAACCGCGCGTGTTTCGGTAGAGTTGTGGCGCAGCAACAGTTTGGCACCTGGCTTCAGCGGCTTGTTGTTCATCCAGCAAACCAGTGCTTCAAACTCTTTTGTTACGTCCAGGTTTTCTTCCTGCTTCACAATCACATCGCCACGGCTGATGTCCACATCATCTTCCAGTTGCAGTACAACCGACATAGGAGCGAAAGCTTCTTCCAGTTCCTTGCCACCCAGTTCTACTGATTTGATAATAGAGGTTTGGCCAGAAGGAAGAACAGTCACTTTATCGCCTTTGCTGTAGGTGCCGCTGATAACCTTACCGGCATAGCCACGGTAATCGTGATGCTCGTGCGTGTGAGGGCGGATGACGTACTGCACCGGGAAACGGGCGTCTTCTAAGTTAAAGTCGTTTGATACCGGCACTTTCTCCAGGTGTTCTAAAAGATTAGGGCCTTCATACCATGGCATTTTCTCAGAGCGGTCTACCACGTTATCGCCTTTCAGGGCGCTAATCGGGATAAAGGTAATGTCCTTTGCAGTCAGTTTGGAGGCAGCGAATTGCTTGTAATCTTCTACAATCTGGTTGTATACGTTTTCATCAAAACCGACTAAGTCCATTTTGTTGATGCAGATAACCAGGTGCGGAATACCAAGCAGCGAAGAGATGATAGAGTGGCGGCGGGTTTGCTCCTGCACCCCATTACGGGCATCTACCAGGATGATAGACAGGTTGGAGTTGGAGGCACCCGTTACCATATTGCGGGTATACTGGATATGGCCAGGGGCGTCGGCAATAATAAACTTACGCTTTGGCGTGCTGAAGTACTTGTAGGCTACGTCAATCGTAATGCCTTGTTCACGCTCTGCCTTCAGGCCGTCCGTCAGCAGCGACAGGTCTACCTGCCCGTCTTCGTTTACCCGGCCAGAGCTTTCAATGGCTTCCAGCTGGTCGATATAAATCTGGTTTGTGTCGTACAGCAATCTGCCAATGAGGGTACTTTTACCGTCGTCTACGCTACCTGCCGTTATAAATCTTAATATATCCATGTTAAAAGTATCCTCCTTTCTTGCGGTCTTCCATTGCCGTTTCCGATAACTTATCGTCGATACGGGTAGCGCCACGCTCACTTATTTTTGACTCTATTATCTCTGCAATCACAGTGTCTATGTCGTATGCCACAGACTCTACAGCAGCTGTACAGGTCATGTCGCCTACGGTGCGGAAGCGTACTTTGCGGGTCACAATTTCATCTTCCGGGTCACGGTAAATAAAATCTGAAGTGGCCATTAGCTTTCCATCGCGGATGAGGCACTCGCGCTCGTGGGTAAAATAAATGTTTGGAAGAGCGATATTCTCGCGCTTGATGTAGTTCCAAACATCCAGTTCCGTCCAGTTACTGATAGGGAAGGCACGCACATTTTCGCCCAGAGAAATACGGCCGTTGTAGGTGTTCCAGAGCTCCGGGCGCTGGCGTTTCGGGTCCCACTGTCCGAACTCGTCTCTTACTGAAAAGATCCTTTCCTTGGCACGGGCTTTCTCCTCATCGCGGCGGGCACCACCAATGCAGCAATCAAAACCAAACTCTTCTATTGTCTCGAGCAAGGTATACGTCTGCAGACCATTGCGGCTGGCATAGCGGCCGGTTGGCTCCGAAAGGTTCTGCTTCTTGATGGTGTCTTCTACGTTACGCACAATCAGCTTCTCACCCAGTCGCTCGGCTAACTCATCACGGTACTGGATAGCCTCCGGAAAGTTATGGCCCGTGTCGATGTGCACCAGCGGGAATGGGAATTTACCCGGGCGGAAAGCCTTTTCAGCTAAGCGCACCAGGGTGATGGAATCTTTACCGCCCGAAAACAGTAAGGCCGGCTTTTGAAACTGGCCCGCTACCTCACGCATGATATGGATGGCTTCTGCCTCCAGCTGGTCGAGGTAATCAAGGTATCTCTTATTCATTTCTTGTATTGTTTATTCAAATCGTGTTTCAGCGAAACGACTTTAAATTTGGGTGCAAAATTAAGGGAACTTAAAACGTAAAGCATGATTTAAATTAATTCTTTGTAAAGAAGAACAAATTTAAATCATGCTCTGGATGCTTTATTACCTGGCGTGCAGTCCGCACTCTTTCTTGGAGTTGCTTTCCCACCACCAGCGGCCTGCCCTAAAGTCTTCTCCTTCGGCAATGGCACGGGTACAAGGGGCACAGCCAATGCTCACGAATCCTTTGTCGTGCAGCGGGTTGTAGGGAATGTTAAGCTGGCGCACAGCCTCCCGCACGGCATCCAGCGACCAGTTCTTCAGGGGGTTGTATTTTATTACCTGGAAACCTGGGTCCCACTCCAGCAACTGTAGGTTCTGGCGTGCATCAGACTGTTCTGCCCGTATACCTGTAATCCAGAGTTCTACGCCCTGCAATGCCCGCTTCAAAGGCTCTACCTTACGCACAAAGCAGCACTGCTTGCGGTCTTCCACAGAATTGTAGAAGCTCAGTGTGCCTTTCTCGTTTACCATTTGCTCCACAGCCTCGTGCTTCGGGAAGAAGACTTCTATGTTTTTACCGTAGTGGCGGTTGGTTTTGTGCAGCAGAGTATAAGTTTCGTTGAACAGGCGGCCTGTATCCAGCGAGAAAACACGGATAGGCAGGTTGTTCTCGAATATATAATGCGTAATAAGCTGATCTTCGATGCCAAGGCTACTGGAGAAGGCAATTTTCCCTTCGAACTGCGAAGCCAGCAGTGCCAGACCTTCTTCGATGCCTTTTCCCTCCAGCAGTGCAAGCAGTGCCGGCAGTTTGGTTTCTAAAGCAGATATATCGTTCATGTGTGGTAATTTAAAATCTTGGGAAGATGAAACTTAGTTGTTTGTCATTGCTCCCGGGTTATAACTATCCTGCTCCTCTTTTTGTGCCCGCAACAGCATAAAAATTCAACTGAAGCATGGGCACATAATGCCTGAAAAAAAGAAAGAGGGTGAAAAACAGGGGCGCCTGACAGGGCAGAAGTGCTGAAAGTAAAATCTAAGGCAATAGATTTAAACGCCTAGCACGGCATACAGCAACAACAACAGCAGCATGCTGACAGAGCGTAAGTAGGAACTGTGGCAGCAGGAGCGCTACCAGGAAAAGAAGGCGATGTGTAGTAAGCTGTCGTTTGCATTGTTTCTGAAATTTATATGTCCCGAACACGCGGGATAGGACTTGGCACCTTCCCTAAACGGGTGGTTGCCAGAGGGTCATAGAGCCTATTCTCTCGCCTCTTCTTTATAAATTTTTATCTTGACGGTTAAGTCAACCGGTATTAATTATACAAATTTACACCAAAAAATGTTTAACAGCCTACTATTTAGTTTAAAATATATTTGCGGAGCAGCAAAAAAGGGCCTCAGCTGCTCCGATATTCATAATTTATTTCCGGTTACGCTGCCAGATTCGCCACAAACTTAACCAGGGAGCGCTTGGCAATAGGTAGCAGCGAGTGCTCCAGTGGTACTGGAATTTTAGACACCACCGCAAACGTGGCGGGGTTTGGAAATTCCTGTCGCTCCCGCAACAGCTGCACTTTCAGGTTTTCGTGTGTCTGTGCCAGCCCGCGGCGCACTGTTTGCAGGTGCTTTGTGTTGATGCCCCTGTATTTCTCGTAGGTGTTCTCGAATACTGTAATGCGGTATACATAAACCTGTGTCTCTTTGCCCGGGAAGGTCTCCAGAAACAGGTAGCCTTCGTTGCGGTACATGGGTGTGATGCCGACGGAGCTGATTTCCAGGTGTCGCTCCACAAAATCATACAGTTCTTTGCCTTCAGAGAGGGCCTCGTTGAAGAGGGGAGAAGCATACTGTATTATCTCCTCAATCTGCTGCATTGTCTCGTCGTCCTGCACAATTTTCTCATATACCAGTTCCAGCTTTTCGAAGTCAGCCCGGCTGATACGCTCCGGAAACGATTCGTATGCCAGCTGCTTATGCGCTTTTACCTGTTGCAGGTTGCGGTAATGCATGATCAGGTCTGAGAAAACCGGGTAGAGGCGCTGTTTGCCAAATTCAGATCTGGCAGCTTTGAGGTAAGCCAGCAGCAGGTACTTTTTGTACTCAAAATCAAGAAGCCCTTCAGTGAGCCAGTTGGCAGGTAGGGTGTTCATACGCTTTCAAGTTTATATAGGTAAATTTAGCACAGTAGTTTAACGCTGTAACGCTTTTCCTGTTGATGCCTGTAAAAGGAAAATTCTTAAAATTTCTAAGAGCAGCAATAAGGCCAGAATTAAGCAGGTCACACCCGTGGCAGATTTGCTCTGCGTATCTGCACAGTAACATTATCTGATGTAGCTGTTTCAGGATATAACTTGCAGCAGCTTCTTGTTCTTTATACAAGTCCTCGTGCAACATGCTCAGCTTTTGAGGCGGCGCCTGGATGCACTTTACCAGGTAGTGGTGTAGCGAATCAGCGCGGTGCAGGTACTCCTTTAAAGCTTTTGTCTAAAAAGCGAAAGAACATACATATAGCCGGACTGTAAAAACAAGTATCTGAGTCGCATTCAGAACGGCTGTTCATATAATGACAGATGCACGCAGCGCCTTTTTTGAGCCTACTCTAATAATTCCTTTGTTGGCACTTCGAAAATATTTCCTTAAACTTATAGGCTGTTTGATATTGAACTAAGGCAGGATGCTTTACGGTTAAGGAAGTGATTACTCAGGTAAAGAGTATAATGTGCTGTTATGAAGTGTTTTAGCTGCCGTGTTGCAGTTGAAATAATCTTTTATCCTTAGCGTTCTAAGCTCGTTACAGAAACTCATTGCGTCAAAAGAACACATATATACCAATTATTACACCCCTACATAAAAATAAATGATAACAAAGGTCTCCCTCTATCAGGTCTTTTGCTTATTTATGATAAGCAGCCTTACACTCTTTTCTTGTAGCGACAAACGCTCCGGTGATCCCCGGGTGCTCGTCTTTAGCAAGACAAGTGGCTTTCACCATGCATCCATTGATGCTGGAAACAATGCCCTCATGCAGTTGGGCGAGGAGCACGGCTTTATTGTAGACACTACTACCAATGCCGCTGTTTTCAACGAAGATTCACTTAAGAAGTATTCAGCCGTTGTGTTCCTGAACACAACCGGTGATGTGCTGAACAATTACCAGGAAGCGGATTTTGAGCGCTACATACAAGCTGGCGGTGGCTTTGTGGGTATACACGCCGCTACCGATACGGAGTATGACTGGGGCTGGTACGGCAGGCTCGTGGGTGGCTACTTCAACGGCCATCCGGAACCACAGAAGGCTGTTTTAAGTGTAGTGAACACAGAGCATGCGGCTACTGAGCACCTGCCGAAGCAATGGGAAAGAGCAGATGAGTGGTACTCGTTTAAAAATCTGAACACCAACGCTAAGGTTCTGCTCACCATAGATGAGAGCACCTACAAAGGTGGCACGAATGGCGACAACCACCCGATGGCTTGGTTTCATGAGTACGATGGTGGTCGTGCCTTCTATACCGGCTTAGGCCACACGGAGGAATCTTTCAGGGACCCACAGTACCTGAAGCATGTGGCAGGAGGTATCAAATATGCCATTGGTGAGAACCTGGAGCTTGATTACGAAAAAGTTAAAACACAGCGTGTGCCGGAAGAAGACCGCTTTGTGAAGGTGCAGCTGAGCCAGGGCCAGTTCTTTGAGCCTACCGAAATGGCCGTTCTCCCTAACCTGAACATCCTGGTGGCACAGCGCCGCGGTGAACTGATGCTTTATAACCAGGAAACCGGTGATGTAAAACAGGTTGGCGCGCTGAATGTGTACCACAAAACAACAGTGCCGGATGTGAATGCAGAAGAAGGCCTGATGGGCCTTGCAGCTGACCCTAACTTCAGCAAGAACAACTACATCTACCTGTTCTACAGCCCGATGGATACTTCTGTGAATCGTTTGTCGCGTTTTGTTTTCAAAAACGGGCAACTGGACAACAGCTCTGAAAAAGTAATGCTGGAGTTCTACTCACAGCGAAACATCTGCTGCCATACCGGCGGTTCTATCGCCTTTGGCCCGGGTAACATCCTGTACCTGTCTACAGGAGATAACTCAACGCCTTTCAACGAGAAGGGGCAGCCTTATGTAAACAACGGCTTTGCGCCACTGGATGATCGCCCGGGGCACGAGCAGTATGATGCCCGCAGATCTTCTTCTAACTCAAACGACCTGAGAGGTAAAATCCTTCGAATCAAAATAAACGAAGACGGTACTTACACGATACCGGACGGTAACCTGTTTCCTGGCAACAACCCGAAGGCACGCCCTGAAATTTACACCATGGGACACCGTAACCCGTACCGCATTGCAGTAGACCAGAAAAACGGCGCCCTTTACTGGGGTGAAGTAGGACCGGATGCCGGTGCAGACAGCTTGAATGTGCGTGGCCCGAGAGGCTATGATGAAGTGAACCAGGCGCGCAAAGCCGGTTACTACGGCTGGCCGCTGTTTATTGGCGACAACTACGCTTACCACCGCTACGACTATGCCAAAGGGGAAACAGGTCCGACTTTCGACCCTAAGAAACCTATCAACAACTCTCCGAATAACACGGGCTTACAGGAGTTGCCAGAAGCACAGCCAGCCTTTATCTGGTATCCTTATGCTGAATCACCAGATTTCCCGCAGTTAGGCACTGGTGGCCGTAACGCCATGGCGGGCCCTGTGTACTATTCCGATATGTTCCCGGAAGCCACCCGATACTCCTCTTACTATGATGGTAAGCTGTTTATTTATGACTGGATGCGGGGCTGGATTAAGGCTGTGACAATGGATGAGAACGGTAATTTTGAAAAGATGGAGCCGTTTATGTCCACCATTGACCTTAATGCACCAATAGACATGGAGGTAGGTCCTGATGGCAAGCTTTATATACTGGAGTACGGCTCCGGCTGGTTTGCTAAAAACGAAGATTCCGGCCTGGCCAGAATAGATTACCTGGCAGGTAACAGACCACCGAAGGTAGCAGGTGTAACCGTTGATAAGATGAGCGGAAAAGCACCGCTTACCGTTACGGCCACAGTCGAGGCCATAGATCCGGAAAACGACAGGCTGCGATACGTGTGGACGGTAGGTGATAAGAAGAAAGAAACTACTGAGCCAAAGCTGAATCATACTTTTGGTGCCAAAGGAGACCATAACATCAGTGTAGAGGTGTTTGATCAGCATTATGCTTCTACCAAGAGTAATGTGGTGTCGCTTTATGCCGGAAATGAGCAGCCAAAAGTGAACGTAGTCGTGCAGGGTAACCGCAGCTTCTACTTTGAAGGGCAGCCCGTGCAGTACCAGGTGAAAGTAACAGACGAAGATGGCACAGTGGACAACAGCAACCTGTTTGTTTCTGCGGATTATGTAGAGGGCACAGACATGGCGGGTGCCTCTATGGGCCACCAGATAGTGTCGGCTGAGATGCTAGGTAAAAACCTGATGTTAAGCTCCGACTGTAAAGCGTGCCACGCTGTAAACGAGAAGTCCATCGGGCCGACTTATACGCAGGTAGCACAGAAATACCAGAAAGACCGTGATGCGATGCAGCACCTGACAAATAAGATCATCAAAGGCGGAAGCGGTGTATGGGGCGAGGCAGCCATGCCGGCTCACCCGAATATGCCGGCTTCTGATGCAAAACAGATTGTGCAGTGGATTCTTTCTTTGGGTAACACCGCAAATGCACGTCAGTCGCTGCCAGCAAGCGGTCAGGTGGTACCAAAACTGGACCCGCAGCAGAAAGACAATACCGTGCTGAAACTGGCTGCCACTTATACCGACCAGGGCGGAGCAGGCATCAAGCCATTGGCTGGCTCTGACGCCGTTTACCTCAGAAACAATGCCATGGATGCGGCTGATTTCGCTTCTGTCAACGGGTTCAGTAAGGCAACCTTTAGCGGTGCAACTTACCTCATCTTCCCGGGCACAACCGGTTGGGTGAAAGGAAATCAGCTTGACCTGACAAACATTGGCAGCATTGAACTGACAGGCATCGGAAACGGTGAGGCAAGTCAATATGCCCTGGAGGTAAGATTAGGCAAGCCGGATGGTCAGAAAATAGGAGAAGGGCAAATCAGCCTGTCCGGTGAAAGAAAGCCAACTCCTGCCACCATAACGATACAGAATGTTCCGGCTAACAAGCAGCAGGACGTTTACATCGTGGTGCGGCACACAGGTGGTGCAACAGGCCAGAATCATGTGCTGAAAACGGTTAAATTTGTGCCGTCTACAGGAACAGCAACTGCCATGAATAAATAGAAATTTTCTTGCAGTACCCCTAAAAAGAGGCTTCCTGATGAAGGAAGCCTCTTTTTTTTACTCGTTCAATGGTTAATCAGGTTTGTGGCGACTCCGTGTTGTTCATGGGTTCTCCTAAAGGGCCATAAGAACCTCGTAAGTTGGCAATGGGAATAGACCGCTTGCCTTTAACAAAAACCTTCCAATCAAGCCTTGCAGGACCTTGGAGGCAACAGGTAAGGTGTTTCTGTCCGTATCCATCAGAAAGACTAATACGATGAAAGACTACTACACCTCAAAAGTTATTTTGATTACGGGCGGTGGCCAGGGCATTGGCTTTGGTATGGCTCAGGCTTTCGGCAAGGCAGGGGCAAGCGTTATCATAGCCGACGCCGACGAAGAAGCCGGGCAGGAAGCTTTGGAAAGGCTCAGGAAGCAGCAGCTGCAGGTAGAGTTTATACGGTGTGACGTGGCTTTGGAAGAGCAGGTACAGCACCTGATGCAGCAGGTAAGCCAGAAGCACGGTGTGCTGGATGCGTTGGTTAACAATGCCGGTATTGCCGACCCTTTTGTGAAGCCGCTGCAGGAAATGGATATAGCAGTGTTTGACAGGGTGCTGGCAGTGAACCTGCGGGGGCCACTATTATGCGCCAAATATGCGCTACCGCTGTTGCAGCAAGCCGCTCACCCGGCCATTCTGAATATCTCCAGTACCCGCGCCTTTATGTCGGAGCCAAACACCTTTCCCTATTCCGCTTCAAAAGGCGGACTTGAAGCCCTTACGCATTCGCTGGCCGTTAGCTTAACAGCGGAGCATGTGAGGGTAAATGCCATTGCCCCCGGCTGGATAGAAGTAGGAGAGTGGGAAAAAGAAAGTCAGCGCTATTATCCGCAGCATAGCAGGGAAGACAAAGAGCAGCACCCGGTCGGGCGGGTAGGCATGCCTGAAGACATCGCTGAAGCTGCTCTGTTCCTTTGCTCTGATAAAGCCGGGTTTATTACAGGGCAAAGCCTTGCCATAGATGGAGGCATGACTGTGAAAATGATTTACAAGTGAATTGACAGACCCATAACCCAATAAAACATAACTCTTATTTAGCCTTTGCTGTAAACTAAAAGCAAAAACTTTGCCTATGGTACATGCACCACATGCTCCTACTTTGATTTACGTAACCAACCCTATGTGCCCCTGGTGCTATGGTTTTACGCCTGTTGTGCGCCGGTTGCGTGCCCTCTGGCATGGCAGGTTAAATGTGCAGGTGCTGCTTGGTGACATGTATGCGCATGCAACTGAGCCGCTTCCGGTGGAAGAAAAAAGTAAACAAGCGGTGAGCTGGCACAGAATACAGGAACACACTTTTCAACCTTTCGATTACCGCTTTTTCAAACAGCGGGACTTTGTTTACAATACTGAGCCTGCCTGCCGTGCACTGTTATGTGTGCGCCTGCTTCGGCCAAAGCTCGTGCTGGAGGTGCTGCGGGCCTTTCATTCCGCCTTTTTTGTAGATGGCCTTGACCTGAAAGAAACAGCAGTGTTAGTGCGCCTCGTCAGTTTATTCGGAATCAGAGAGAACCTGTTCCTGGCCCTCTTCGAATCAGACGAAATTATGCAGCAAATGGAGGAGGAGTTCAGTTACGTGGATAGTATTGGGGCTGCTACTTTTCCGAGTGTGCTGGTGCAGACAGGCCGCGGAGTAGAAAAGCTTGTACATGGGTATGTGCCTTTAGACCAGTTAGAGCAGCGCCTGTTGCAGATACTGGAGCAGGTATAGCCGGTTCTTATAGCTTTTCTGTTACTAACCTGCTGTTCTGCAGCCTATAGCTGGTTTTGTCTCTGTGTAAGGTGTATTAATTTATATATTTTAATAAAAAAATATATGCAAATCTAAACTTAAAAGGCTGGTTTGGTGTATATATTAAAATATTAGTATATTTATGATGCTATCTCCTACCAGAGACAATACCTATATGAAAAGCAGAACGACAACCAACCAAGTAGACATGTATATTGAATCCCTTGCACCTGAAAAACAAGAGCTTGCAAAAGAAGTCCGACGCATTGTTGCCGCCTCTGTTGCACATCTGGAAGAGACGGTGCGGTGGGATTGTGCCTGCTATTTTTTCTATGGCCCAGTTTGTTATTTCGCCTCTTCGCGCAGCGGCATCCATTTCGGTTTTTTCCGCGGCAAAGAACTGTCTGATCCGAAGCGACGGCTTGTGAGCCGTAACGGGCAGTACCCACACATAAAAGTGCGCTCGCTGCAGGACATAGATGAAGACTACTTTGGAGACCTCATTCGGGAGGCGGTACACCTAAACCAGAACTAACCATACGCTTAGTTATTCTTTGTCTGTAAGCGACTCTTGTCAAAACTGCTTCTGTTGTCCCGCCTCGGTCAGCGAAAGCAGTTTTGCTTTATAGCAGGCTTGTTGTGGTTTGGTGCTGCGCTTATTTCTCCACGAGCCTGGTTCAGCTTCTGATATTTCGCGCGTTTCTCAGAGGTATTCCTGGTGGCTGCAATCCTCTGCTGTTTCCAGCTCCACCGTAACATGCTGTATATCTATGTCAGCCATAGCTTTCCTTACACTTTTCTTCAGCGCCTCTGCCTGTTGCATTTTCAAATTCGGAGCTATCACGGCATGTAGTGTCAGCACGTAATAGGTGCCACCCAATGTCCAGCTGTGCAGATCGTGTATGGCGTGTACAGGATAGCTAAGCCGAAGTTCAGGATAAAAGTGACTCTTATGTTATTGCGGGCATCGTGGCGATGCCCGGTATGGTGGCGATGTGCGTGTGCCACAGCATTAAAATGAAAACGGGGTTAGCTGGAACTTCATCGGCGCAGCTCAGGCTTCCTGCATTTGTTTTGATATTGTGTTGTAGCTTTGTGTACAGTGGTAATTTGAATTTACTTTCGTAACATAACATCCAGATGAACCCTGGTCAATTTACATGATGAGAATACTGCTGATAGAAGACGAGCCCAAAGTAGCTTCCTTTATAAAAAAGGGCCTCGAAGAACAGTCCTATGAGGTGGACCAGGCTTATGATGGCATTTTTGGGGTGAAGCTGGCGCTGCAGAATGAGTATGACCTGATAATACTGGACATCATCCTGCCTAATATGAGCGGGCTGGACGTGTGCCGCGAGATTCGCCGACATAACAGCAGCGTTTCTATCATGATGCTGACAGCACTGGGAAGCACTGATGACAAGATAGTGGGCCTTGATGCGGGGGCGGATGATTACCTGGCAAAGCCCTTTGAGTTTAAGGAGCTACTCGCGCGGATCAGGGCGCTTTCCCGCCGCAGTACCGAAATCGTAACCAGTGAAAAGCTGCACATAGCGGACCTGGAGCTGGATGTGAACAAAAAAACTGTGCACAGAGCTGGCAAGCCTGTAAGCCTGACTGCCCGTGAATTCGCACTACTGTACTACCTGCTGCGCAACAAAGGCAGGGTGGTGTCGCGGGTAGATATCACGGAGCAGGTATGGGAAACCTCTTTCGATACGGGCAGCAACGTGATAGACGTTTACATCAATTTTCTTCGTAAGAAAGTAGATAAGGGCCATTCCACAAAGCTCATACATACGCTTGTGGGTATGGGCTACGTGCTAAGGGAACAGGACGAAGCATGAGAATCAGAAATAAGCTTACCCTGCAGTTTGCCAGTATCACAGCCCTGATACTTCTCCTCTTTTCGCTGGTAGTCTACTATTTCACCTCGCTGTACCGGCAGGACGATTTCTATAACCGGATTGACCGGAGGGCCTCTATTGTGGCCAGCCACTTGCTGGAGGCCGATGAAGTAGACGACAGGCAGCGCAGGAGCAACCAGATAAGCTATTTCCAGGAACTGCCTTACGAAGCCATCCGAATATTTCAGGCCAACGGCGACCTTATTTTTGCCAAGGGAGAGGGGTGGCTTGGAGTGACTCCTGAGGTGCTGCAAGAGATTAAGGAGAAAAAGAGGCTGCAGTATGAACAGGATGCACGGCAGGTGGTAGGAATTTATTACCCCGACAACCAGGGCGACTTTATTGTGCTAGCCTCCTCTGTGGATGCCTATAGCCTGCGCAAACTGCAGCACCTGAAGGTCATCCTGATTGTGTGCTTCTTTGGGTCAATGGTGCTGGTGTTGGTGGCAGGATGGGCTTTCTCCAAACAGGCCATGCGGCCGATTATGAAAGTAGTGCGGGAGGTGGAGAGAGTGAGTATCAAAGACCTGCACATGCGCCTGACCAACGCTGACGGCAGAGACGAAGTATCGGAACTGGCGCAGACATTTAACAAGATGCTGGACCGCCTGGAGCTTGCCTTTGAGATGCAGCGTACCTTTGTTTCGAATGCCTCCCATGAACTGCGCACCCCCCTGACTGTGATGATAGGGGAGTTGGAGGTAGCCCTGATGAAGCCCAGGGAGCAGAAAGAGTATGAGCGGGTGCTACAGTCTGCTCTGGAGGACGCCCGCCTGCTGGCTGAACTGCTGAACGGACTGCTGCACATCGCCCAGGCAAGTATAGATACCTCTAAAATAGAGAAGACCCACCTCCGGTTTGATGAACTGGTCTGGATGGCCAGGGATCAGGCCCTGAAGCGACATGCTGATGCATCTATTGATATTGACTTTGCCAATTTTCCGGATGATGAGAACCGGCTCATTGTAAAAGGCAATGAGACCTTGCTGCTTATTGCCGTGCTGAACGTGCTGGAGAACGCTGTAAAGTTCTCTCCGTCTGGCAAAACGGCCACCGGGCGAATTATTGTACAGAAGCAGGAGGTATGGCTGGAGGTAAGGGACCGTGGTATCGGTATTTCCGCAGAAGACCTGAAGCATGTTTTTGTGCCTTTCTTCAGGGCTGAGAATGTTCGCAGCATAACAGGGCATGGCATCGGGCTGCCACTGGCAGAGCGGATCCTGAAGCTGCATGGCGGTTCAATAACGGTAAATTCCAAAATCAACGAAGGAACGGAGGTGGTTCTAAAGCTTCCGCAGGCCTATCTTTTTATTCCCTAAGTCTCATTTTAATCTAGTTTTAATCTCATTTTAATTCCATATTAATGTCTTGCTCGTACGTTCATACAATTATCAGATAGTGTGTAAGTTTCACAACCGTGCTGGTATAAAACTGTTTTTTGCATAAACTTTTTGAACTCAAAATGGAGAAAGACCACAATAGTTTAACCGCCAATTTAGGGAAAGATATACCAGCGGGCTTGGTTGTATTTCTTGTGGCACTCCCTCTTTGCCTTGGAATTGCCCTGGCGTCGGGAGCACCACTTTTCTCGGGGCTTATTACCGGTATAGTTGCAGGTGTGTTAGTATCCTGGCTGAGCGGCTCTAATTTGGCTGTTAGTGGCCCGGCTGCCGGCTTAACAGTTATTGTGCTGAACGGACTGGAAACACTTGGGTCCTTTGAGGCTTTTATTATGGCCGTGGTGCTGGCAGGTGTTTTACAGCTGGTCCTGGGTTTTATGAAAGCAGGTGTAATTGGCCTTTACTTTCCTTCTTCTGTAATAAAGGGTATGCTTGCCGCCATTGGCCTTATTCTTATCCTGAAGCAGATTCCGCACTTTATGGGTGCCGATGAAGACTTTTTTGGAGAAATGCAATTCTTTCAGCCGGATGGCCGCAATACCTTCTCTGAAATAGGCTACGCCTTCTCTTCTATACAGTTAGGTGCCCTGCTTGTGGGGGTTATCTCTCTAATTATATTAGTCGCATGGGATACAAATGCATTGAAGCGCTTTAAGTTCTTCAAATTTGTGCCAGGTGCCTTGGTGGTGGTGCTACTTTCTATTGCTCTCAATGCTTTGTTCATCAACTATTTCCCTTCGTTGGCTATTGCCGAGTCTCACCTCGTAAGCATCCCGAACATAGGAAGCTTCGCGGAGTTAGGTAATGTGCTGATGCTGCCTGACTTCGGGTCTCTTGCTGATATTGATTTGTATATAGTAGCCTTCACGATAGCCATTGTGGCAAGCCTCGAGACCCTGCTGAGTATAGAAGCAATAGATAAGCTGGACCCGCATAAGCGCCGAAGTGATCTGAATCGTGAATTGAAAGCCCAGGGAGTGGGTAACATTGTAGCGGGTATGTTAGGTGGCCTCCCGATGACTGCTGTAATTGTTCGGGGAACAGCCAACGTTACATCTGGTGCTCAGACACGCGTTTCTGCTTTTGTGCATGGTGTTTTACTCTTATCAGCAGTGTTTTTCCTGGCTGGTTTCCTGAATCGAATACCGCTCTCGGCCCTTGCTGCTGTGTTACTTGTTGTAGGTTACAAGCTGACGAAACCTGCCCTCTACAAGAATCAGTTCCGGCTGGGACATGAGCAGTTTGTGCCTTTTATTGTCACTATCATTGCCATCCTCTTCACTGACCTGTTGATAGGTATCTGTATAGGTTTGGCAGTAGGTGTCTTCTACATTCTGAAGGCAAACTACAACTCGCCTTATTTCTTCCACAAAGAGGAGTCGCCGAACCGTGACATCATTCGCATTAAGCTGAGTGAGCACGTTTCTTTCCTGAACAAAGCCAGCATTATCATGACCCTGGACCAAATGCCCCACAATAGTCATGTTATCATCGACGGAGAGAACACCGAGTATATAGACTATGACGTGTTGGAGGCAATTATGGAATTTAAGAAAACAGCCCATGAGCGTGACATCCTGGTTGAGGTGTACAACATCAAAGAGGTGAATATAATGGAGATGCACTAAGCTTCAGGCTTCCTGAACTTGTCCTTTGCAGCAGGCACCATGGTGGATGGTTCACGTTCAGGAGGCATCCTTTGTACCCTCCGTAAGCCAGTAATAGGTAAATGCATTCGTTTAAGCGTTACGAACACATCTATAGTGTGGAGGGGTTAAGAAGAATAAAGAAGTATAAGATTTATCTGAAACATAAGAGGCCCTTGCCAAAAGCAAGGGCCTCTTATGTTTCAGATAAATCTGGTGCAATACCTTAATGACCTAAAAAGTAGCTCAGCATCAGGTTGAAGCCTGAGTTTCTACGTTCTTTGCCAGCGAATGGTCCTTCATCATCAATGTTCTTTAAGCCACCGTTGTATCTCAGTTCCAGGCCAATCCCATTGTCTGCACGGTAGCCAATACCGGCTGCATAACCAAAGTCTATAGTATAAGGCTGATCCGTAATGTCTGTTTTAGAGGAAGTGGTGGTACTGCCGGAGGTGATCTCCCGCATATGATTTGCTTTTACGATAAAAGACGCCTGAGGTCCTAAGTCGAAAAACAGTCCCCCGGCTGAGACATGAAACAAGACAGGTACATCTACATAGTTCAGCCGGAACGACTCTTCTACCTCATTGTTGCCGGCGTTGGACAGGCGTTTAGCTCCCCTGGCTGTATACAGCGCCTCTACCTGAATGCCCATCAGGGTATTGAAATGCCGCTGCAGTACAAGGCCAGCCGTATACCCCACGCGGGAGTCGTAGTCCTGCGCATCATTGCCTTTAAAAGTTGTGTACGTTGCCCCTGCTTTTATGCCAAGGCTCTGGGCAAATCCTGTGGTCGTAGCCAGCGCCAGAACCAGAAGCAGCATCAGTTTCTTCATCATCTTTGTAATTTTTGTTTTCTTTTTAGGTTGATTNAGCATAACTTAGGAATGGCATAAAATTAAAAACCCCGCTGCTACTTGCAGCGGGGTTTTCTGTGGAGTTACATCCACTATCCTCAGGTAGTGCTACCGTTGGTAGCCGTAAGAATACGGCCGCCTGTTGGAGTTTCTACCACTCATAGTCTCTGCGCGAAGATGATCCGTAAGAGTAGGGAGGTCCGTTATAGGTGTTTCCTGTTGTTCTGCTCCCATACCTGTCGTTGTCCCGGCTACGGTCGCGGGCTTCATCCATTCTTCTTCTTCGTTCGGCTTCATCATCGCCAAACCATGACTTCACCTCGTCTCCGGCTCTATCAAAGAAACCACGGTCATCGTCATTGTTTCTGTTCCTGCCGTAGTCATTTCTGTCGTTATCGGAGCTATAGCGGTCTCTGTCATAGTTTGATGAATATCGGTCTCTGTCTCTGTCAGATGAACCGTAAGAGGTGCCATAGTTTGATGTGGTATAACCTGTGCCATAGGTCGCGTTACCATAGCCTGAGTTGCCACCCATTGATGAGCTGGAACCATATCCTGTAGCACCTGAGCCTAAAGAACCGGAACCATAGTTACTGCCAGAGTTAGAACCATAGTTGCTCAAAGAACCAAAACGGTTGTTACTAGACGAATCGTAGTCATTGTCTGAGCCATAGCGGCCTGAGTAGCTTGAGCCAGCATCGTACCCTCTGTCAGAGTTGTATCTGCCGGAGGAGCCGTAGCTTCTGTTTCTGTAGTTATCGTCGTCGTCGTCGCTGTTGGTCATTCTGTCCCAGGTGTTCTCCAGCTTATCAGTCCAGCTGTTGTTATCGCGGTTTCTGTCGTTGCCGTAGCGGTTAGATGAGCCGTAAGAACTGCTTGTTCCATAGCCTGTGTTATGCTGGTCTCTGTCATTGCCATAACGGTTGCTCATACCGCTGTAGTTATAGTTTGAGTCAGAGTTGCGGAACTCTCCTGAACGGTTAAAGTTCATGGAAGAACCGGCATAACCTGAGTTAGAGAAAGTATCAAAGCCTGAACCAAAGTCGCTGCTATCGCGGCTGGTGTTTGTGCGCGAGCTACCACGGTCCTGGTTAGTTATATCATAATCATCTGAGTAATAATTTCGTCTGGATCCCCTTGTCTGGGACCTGTCGTTACTGTTGTACGGGTTGTAGCCCGAATTTTCATAGCTTCTCATAGTTCAATAGTTTTTAGTTGAAAGAATCTCAAAAGTGTGGAATGGCGCCAATGACAACATTCTACTTATTTTTTTACGGTTATAAATACTTAAAGTTTATTCACTGTATGCACCTTAGAATCTAAAGCGGGAGCACGGTTTTTTCAAATCAGCGCTATTTATACCTAATTTTTTCTGTGCAATTTTAGCCTTTGTTAAGGGATACGTTTAGGAGCTGCGGAAAAGTAAATAATTGTACTTTAAATTATAATTTATATAACCGTTGTGGCGTTATAGTAGATATGGTCTGTATATATGCTTGATGTGTAATGTTGTAGGCGAGTTTTTAACACACTAACACATCTATATATTATATCTAGAATTGTAAATTTTTATGTTCTTGTTCTTTGACATTCAAACAATCTTTCTAAATTTGCATTATGCTTCCGGGAGGGACCCGCTGGAGGCTAGATAAAAGAAGTGCAAAATTAATGCTGTCGCCAAAGGCAGACTTACAACTTTTAGCCAATATTATGAAATTGAAAACAATGCTAGCCTCTATGGCAGCCGTATGTATGCTTACGGCATGTGAGGATTTGTTCGAGGACGGAAGCTTGCAGCCAGATGGATCTGTTCCAAGCTTAAAGGTCAACAGTCCCACTAAAAACCCTACTGTTACAGCCGAGCAAGGTTTACAGGTTTATGTAACGGTAGTAGATAAGGATAAAGTAAATAGCATCGACTTTCAGGTGCTAGGTGCTAATGGCGAAAAGCCACTGATTGATTTCAGCAAGCAACCTAACAAGACTGTAGTTGAGTTTGATACGCTGGTATCTCTGCGAGGTATAGTACCCGGTACGTATACTTTAAAGATCAGCGCCAAAGATATGCGTACAAACGTAAAAGCAGAGGAAGTTAACTTTACAGTAGAGTAAAGAACCCCTAAAGCTTTAGAAGCGGCAACCGTAGCATTACGGTTGCCGCTTTTTTTATGGCTGAGGCTTATACTTTTGTGCTGGTAATAGGAATGGCAGATGGAAGGGAGTGCAGGTTGCCCTAGAACTGGTAAACTACCTGCCACTGTTCGTTTAGCTTTAGGGCGGCATCAAATGAGTCACCGGTTTTCTCTGAAATAAATCCTTTGATTTTAGGTGTTTTACCTTTCAGAACGAGGGCGGCTATCTGTTTGTCCGTTAACTGTCTGCCGCCCATCTCGAAAGGAACCAGGAAACGGCAACCCTCCCGGAAACGGCTGCAGCCGTAGGCCGTTTTGCCCTTCAGTAGTTTGCCCTGCTTGCAGCGCGGGCACTGTTCGAAAGGATCCGCTGCAGGGGCCTTTTCCACTTTCTCCAGTACCAACTGGTTGGCGCTGCCTAATTTTACAACCGCATCAAAGTTTTCACCCTGTTCATCTTTGAAGCCTTTGATGACAGGCGTCTTGCCTTTGCTGAGCAAAGCCTGTACCTGCTTCTCAGTTAGCTCCTTTCCCTGCTGGTCGATCGGTATCAGAAAGCGACAGCCCTCCTTATAACGGATGCAGCCGTACGCCTTTGACCCCTTCAGTATATGTCCTTCTTTACAGGCAGGGCAGGGGCCCATGCCTGCGGTAGGAGCTGCAGGGGCTTTCGCTGCCTTTGGAGCAGGAGCTGATTTCTTTGTAGGCTGCTTACCCGGCTTAGATGATTCCTGCTGCTGCGGTTCCAGGGTAACAGTGGCGGCATGGTCGTACTTTACCTCCTGGACCAGGCTGATAACAAAGTCCTGCAGTTCCTGCAGGAAAGCCTCAGCCCTGAACTCTCCGCCCTCAATCTGGCGCAGCTTGCGCTCCCACTGCCCCGTCATCTCCGCCGATTTTAGGGTCTGGTTCCGGATAACGCCAATCAGGTCGATGCCCATCTGCGTGGGCACTATCTTCTTTTTCTCCTTGCGGATATACTGGCGCTTGTACAGCGTCTCGATGATGGCAGCCCGCGTGGAAGGGCGGCCGATACCGTTTTCCTTCAGGGCCTCCTTCAGTTCATCGTCTTCCACCTGGCGTCCGGCTGTTTCCATAGCGCGCAGCAGAGTCGCCTCTGTGTACTCCTTCGGTGGGTTGGTCATCTTCTTGTCCAGCAGCGGTTCGTGCGGTCCGTGCTCGCCCTTTTCGAAATTGGGCAGCACGCCGGTAGCTTCCTCTTCCTCCTTGTTTTCGCCTTCTTTGCCGGTCGGTGCGTCTGAAGACTTTATGTCATCGGCACCATACAGCACACGCCAGCCCGGTTCCAGGATCTGCTTGCCCCGCACCCGGAAGGCATAACCTGCCGATTCGGCCATCACGGTGGTGTTGCTCACAATACAGTCCGGGTAAAAAGCAGCGATGAAGCGGCGCGTGATGATGTCGTAAACATCTGCCTCACGTCCATACAGGCTGCCTGCCGCTGCCCCTGTAGGGATGATGGCGTGGTGGTCGGTTACTTTATTGTTGTTGAATACTTTCTTCGTTTTCCTGATTTTGCTTTGCAGCAGCGGTGCCACCTCCTGGCTATAGTTATTCAGGCCCTGCAGGATGCCCGGTATCTTCGGGTAAATATCGTCTGGCAGGAACGTCGTATCAACGCGTGGGTAGGAAACTACTTTTTTCTCATACAGGCTCTGCACTGTCTTCAGCGTCTCATCAGCCGAGAGGCTCAGCTTGTTGTTGCACTCAATCTGCAGCGAGGTCAGGTCAAACAGCTTGGGAGGCGACTCGGTACCTTTCTTAATCTCGACATCCGTTATCGTCAGTTCCTCCTGCCGTATGGCATCCATTATCTTCTGCGCCTCTTCCTCTTTCTGAAAGCGGCCGTTGGTGCTGGAAAAGGTGGTGTCGCGGTAAACGGTTTTCAGTTCCCAGTAAGGCTGCGGTACAAAATTGGCAATCTCGTGGTGGCGGTTCACCAGCATGGCCAGCGTAGGCGTCTGCACTCTGCCGATGGAGAGCGTCTGGCGGCTGCCGTTCGCATACTTCAGGGTGAAAAGGCGGGTGGCGTTCAGGCCCAGCAGCCAGTCGCCGATGGCGCGGCTCTTGCCAGCCTGGTACAGCGAGTCGAACTCAGAGCCCTCGCGCAGTTGCGCAAAGCCCTGCCGGATGGCGTCTTCGGTGAGCGACGAAATCCAGAGGCGCTTGAAGGGCTTACGGTAGTTTGCCTCCGTCAGCACCCAGCGCTGAATTACTTCTCCTTCCTGCCCGGCATCCCCGCAGTTAATCACCTCTTCGGCTTTCTCCAGTAATTTCTTTATGATGCTGAACTGCTTCTGCACACCGCTGTCTTTCATCAGCTTTATACCATAGCGTTCGGGCAGCATCGGCAAATCATACAGGCTCCAGCGCTTCCACTCCGGGCGGTAGTCGTCCGGCTCACGCAGCGTACAAAAGTGGCCAAAGGTCCAGGTCACCTGATAGCCGTTGCCTTCATAATAGCCGTCCTTCTTCGATTTGGCACCTATCACCATGGCTATCTCACGGGCTACACTCGGTTTCTCAGCAATACAAACTTTCAAGTAAATCAGAATTAATGGTTCCTACAGAAGTCAAATTTACGATTTTTGGGGCTTATAAACGAGGCGCAGCAGCTATTATCTGCGCGTCAGCTTAACTTTGCAGCTATAGCCCAATAACCCGGAACATGCAAACGTAGTAGGTGGTTAGAAGGTGCACGGGCCAGAGGAAAGGCTGTGCAGTCAGGGGGCAAGATTAAGTTAGCCGCTCTGTTGAATTTCATTTAAATATCATCCAGAAGAACCCATGCAACCTATAGGAAAAACAATTGTCTTACTCGGTGTGATACTGGTGGTGGTAGGGCTGGTAGTGTGGCTGGCAGGTGACAAGTTCGGGTGGTTTGGCCACTTGCCTGGCGACGTACGCGTAGAACGGAAGAATATGCGCTTCTATGCCCCCATCACCAGTATGATTCTGCTAAGCATCCTTTTCTCAGTTCTGATGTGGCTGTTCCGTAAATTCTTCTAGCCGTAGGTTTTTTATGCTGCAGGCATATTGCCTAAATTGCCACTGCCAAAGGAATACCAGAATCAGAGGAAAGCAAAGCTGCACAAAGATGTGATTATCATCCGGGCAGTGGTGCTTGCTTTCCTGTTGCTTTGGCTTTTCTTTTAAACCCAAGGCAATGTTTTTCATCCTTTCCAAGACCTTACATTTTTTTCTGATGCCCTTTATCTGGGTGCTGGTCCTTTTGCTGCTGGCTGTGTTTCTCAAATCAGTAAAGATAAGGCGCATCAGCCTGCTGGCAGCGCTCGCGATACTCCTTATCTTCTCTAACCCCTTCTTGGCAAACGAAGCCTGGCGGGCCTGGGAGGTAAAGGCCAAACCGGTAAATGAGCTGGAGCAGTTTGATGTGGCTGTTATCCTGACGGGGGTTACCGGTTACCGGGAGGATATTCCGGACAGAATCCACACCCATAAGGGGGCTGATCGCTTCCTGCACCCGCTGCAGCTGTACCGCATGGGCAAAATAGACAAGTTCCTGATTACGGGTGGTAGCGGGCACGTATTGGCCAATGCAGTGCCTGAGGCGGAGCAGGTAGAGAAGGTGCTGCTCATGGCCGGTGTGCCGGAAGAAGCCATCATAACTGAAGGAAACAGCCGCAACACCCATGAAAATGCTGTCAACACCGCCCGGCTTTTAGAGCAACACCCGGAGTGGCAGGACCTGCTGCTGGTGACTTCTGCCTTTCATATGCGCCGGTCAGCCGGGTGCTTTGAAAAAGCAGGTGTCAGCGCTACTCCCTTTAGCACCGATTTTTACGCCTCTGAGCGACGCTTTACACCGGATGAATTCATCATACCCAGTATCCATGCCTTCAGCAACTGGCACCTGCTCATACACGAAATATCAGGTTACATTGTCTACAAAATCATGGGTTATTGTTAAGTGTGGGTACTAAAGCAGCGTTGAAAACTGTAGCGACAATCACATTTGAGTAGCATTAAATTTTACTACGCTAGAGTAGGAATCTGGGTGCCTGCTGATTGAGATATGGCCCCGGAATCATTGGCTTTAGCCCGATGCTACAAAAAGCGGCTGTCTGTGTCTGAACACTAATTTTTAGACTTTTGTACACAGAGAATAGTACCAAAAACCTTTTGTGTCAGGAATAGTTTAAAGACTAGTTTTCCAAAATTTTTATTACATTCAAGCACCTGAATACCCCAGGCAGCGCCTTAATTTAAGACATTGCAGAACCAACCAACCAAAACTATTACGGAGGAGGAACTGGTAGCCCGACTCCGGTCGCAGGATGCATCGGCTGTGTCGTTGCTATATGACATGTATAGCCCCACGTTGTTTGGTGTAGTGTTGCAAATTATCAAAGAAGAAGAGACTGCTGAGGATGTGCTGCAGGAGGCTTTTGTTAAAATATGGAGCTCTTTTCAAAGTTATGATGCCTCGAAAGGCCGGTTGTTTACCTGGATGATAAACATCTGCAGAAATCTGGCTATCGATAAAATCCGCTCGAAACAATATCGCGTAAGTCAAAAAACAAACGAAATACCTGCTTCACCGCGAGCCATCCATGGTTCATCGGAATTTAAACCAGAGCATATCGGGCTACGTGAAGTAACCGAGAAGTTAAGCCCTGAGCAGAAGCAGATTATCGATTTGATGTACTTTGAGGGACTGACGCAGAGTGAGATTGCAGAGGAGTTTAGTATTCCGCTGGGCACCGTGAAGACAAGGGCTAGAAGTGCAATAAAAACTTTAGGAAAACTGTTTAAAGGACGTGAATAACGAAGAGGACTACATAGCGTCCGGAGTGCTGGAACTATATGCCGCAGGTGCACTGAGTGAGGAGGAAAGGCTGGAAGTAGAGGGCATGGCTGCCGGTTCGCCGGAAATACGCATTGCCTTAGAGGAAGCTTGTGCCGTAATGGAACAATACGCTACTCTGCATGCTGTAAAGCCGTCTGCTGCCCTGAAAGCAAGGGTTCTTGAACAGATAGTGGTGCAGGGACCTGTTTCCGCCTCAGAGGCGGAAGAGCAGACTGTCCGGCCGTTGTACCCTGTAGAAGACGAACACCGGGTGGGTTCTGCTTATAAATGGATGTTTGCGGCAAGTATCGCGCTGTTTCTTTTGTCCGGCTTTATGAGTATCCGCTTTTACCAGAACTGGCAGGAAGCAGAGGAAAAGCTGGCCGAAGCGCTGGTTTCCCAGCAAATGCTTGCACAGAACTACCAAACCACCTCAAACCGCTTAGAACAGCAGGAACAGATCCTGCGAGTGCTCCGGGACGAAAATTTTCAATCTGTAAGGCTACAGGGCGTGGAGGCTCACCCTGAGGCGAATGTGCTGGTGTACTGGAATCCGGAACAGCAGGAAGTGTTTGTGGATGCCGTACAACTGCCTGATCCGCCCGCCGGAAAGCAGTACCAGTTGTGGGCCTTGCTGGATGGCAAACCCATCGATGCGGGCTTGATCAACGTGGAGGGGAAACAGTACCCGATGCAGCAGATGAAGCCCATTGGTGCCGCTCAGGCTTTTGCTGTTACACTGGAGCCGGCCGGCGGTAGTGTGAACCCTAGCCTGGACCAACTCTATGTAATGGGAGAAACAGAATCATAATGGCGGGAGTACCTAATCCATAGGCCTGTGCAAGGTACTCCTTCATGCTGATAAGGAGAAAAGCCTGCTCTTCCGATAGGAGATGGAGCAGGCTTTATTCTTCTGGTATCTTTTATGGCAGGCGCCTGTATCTCTGATACAATGGCTGCCAGGCAGGGTAACATTGTTTAATTGTTTTTCCGGGAGAATATTCTGTACACCCGGGTGCATGTGAAGCCGTTATACTGCTTTTCCTCCTAATGAATCAGGTATTATGAGTATATTTAGAAATAGGTAAGCTTATATGAGAAAAGAACTTAAATGTACTGTAGCAGGTAAAAGAAAGTAATACAAAGTCTCTGTTGTTTCACGCTCCCCCCAATACCGCCATTCTCCTGTTTGCACATGCAGCAGAACACGAAGTAAAGTCAAAGATTTTTTCTTCCGGACACAGCGCGCATGTAAATCAGAAGGTTGCCTTGGCCCTGCTCAGGCACACACTCAGGACCATAAAAAAGTCGGGTATTCCTTTCCTTACTGTTTTTACAGAGCAGCAGAGCGGAAGCACGTTTGGGGAGCGTTTGGCAAATGCTTTCCGTGATGCCTTTCAGGCGGGCTATCAACGGGTGATTTGTGTGGGGAGCGACTGCCCCACTTTGACCGCGGCAGACTTGCTGCAGGCAAAACATGTTTTGCAGGAGCGATGCATCGTCGCAGGTCCTGCCGCTGACGGCGGCGCCTGGCTTACCGGGATGCATGCAGACAACTTTAACCCTGAGGCCTTTGCCTTGCTAAACTGGCAAACGGACCAGGTCATGCAGGAGCTAGCCTCATACGCCTTTCAGCAGGGGGTGCCGCTGCATGCTCTTGGGTTTCTGCAGGTAAAAGCAGACGTTGACTCAGGGGAAGACCTTAACCTTCTGCTGCAACAATTGCCAGTACTGAACAGGCTGAGAAAACAACTCCTTTCCATACTGTCAAAAGGAGCAGCACAGGCACGTGCTTTCCGGCGCCTGCTTATTCAGCCATTTGATAAACATCTTCAAGTCCTGCTGTTGCGCCCGCCTCCACTGCAACAGCTGTAACTTATTTGTATTCTAAAACATTGCAGCCCCTTACAGGTTGCTGTTGAAGCAATTCTGCCCCTGCACTATAGCTGCAGGAGGCGAATCCTATTCATTTTAATTTTCAGGAAGAAAATAAAAAACAGGGCAGGAGCAAAGTTCAGGCTGCTGTTCTGCTGTAACCATACATCATTCATAAAAGAAAAAATCATGGAAAAGACCTACTATAACCCGGCTGACCTCTCAAAATTTGGCAATATCTCTGAGCTTCAGCCAGAAATGGGCCGCAAGTTCTTTGACTACTATGGCGAGGTATTCAAAGAGGGCGCATTAACGGAACGCGAGAAAGCACTGATTGCCCTTGCTGTGTCGCATGCAGTGCAATGCCCGTATTGCATTGACGCCTACACCACCGGCTGCCTGGAAAAAGGAGCAGATGAAAACCAGATGATGGAAGCGGTGCATGTGGCAGCAGCCATCAAGGGTGGGGCAGCACTTGTGCATGGTGTGCAGATGATGAACAAGATCAAAGAACTGACAATGTAGCCTATGGAAACCTCTGTCAAATCATTAAAGGGCCGGCAGCATGAGCTGTCGGATTCTTCTTTTCAGCTGAATGTGCTCCAGGCGCCAACGCAACATGGTACCCGTTTTCCGGCTTTTGCAAAGCGCCTGCAGGAGCACGAGCTTTACCCGCTGAAGCCGACAGGCACCACCATCCTGCAGGTGAACATGGGCAAAATGTGTAACCAGACCTGCAAGCACTGCCATGTGGATGCCGGGCCGGACCGCAGGGAGAACATGACGCGTGAAACGATGCAGTTGTGCCTGGATGCGCTGAATCAATCGCCCCAAATAAGGACTGTAGACCTGACAGGTGGCGCGCCGGAGATGAACCCGGACTTCCGCTGGTTTGTGGAAGAACTATCGAAGTTGGGGCGGCAGGTGATAGTGCGCTGTAACCTCACCATCATCCTGGCAAATAAAAAGTACCACGACCTGCCGGAGTTCTTTCAGAAGCATGGGGTGCACGTGGTGTCCTCCCTGCCGTATTTCCAGGCTTCGCGCACGGATGCGCAACGGGGCGATGGTGTGTTTGATAAATCCATCAAAGCACTGCAGATGCTCAACGAGGTGGGATATGGGATGGAAGGCAGCAACCTGCTGCTGGACCTGGTCTACAATCCATCCGGGGCCTTTCTTCCAGGTGCGCAGGCCTCGCTGGAGGCAGAGTTTAAGCGCAGGCTGCGTAGTGGTTACAACATTCAGTTCAACAACCTTTTCTGCATCACGAACCTGCCGGTCAGCCGCTTCCTGGATTACCTCGTACAGAGCGGTAACTACGATGGCTATATGGAGAAACTGGTGAATGCTTTTAACCCTGTGGCTGCAGCAGGGGTAATGTGCCGCAATACCATTTCCGTTGGCTGGGACGGCTATCTCTACGATTGTGACTTTAACCAAATGCTGGAGCTGCAGGTGGCGAAGAATTCCCCCCGGCACATCCGCGATTTTGATACCGCAAGCCTGGACCAGCGCAGCATTGTGCTAAATCAGCACTGCTATGGCTGCACAGCCGGGGCCGGCTCAAGCTGTGGTGGCGAAACGGTGAAGTGAGTGGTTATTAGTTATCAGAAGTTTGTTGTTGGCGTTTTGAATACATATGGATGATAAAAAGCTGTTGATGCTCTTTGTGCGCAACCCTGAACTGGGCAAGGTGAAAACTCGCCTGGCGGCAGCCGTAGGAGAGGAAAAGGCGTTAGATATATACCTGCAACTGCTCCGGCATACCTGCCAGGTTACGAAAGGATTGCCCGTACAGAAGCTGGTGTATTACTCCAATGCTGTGGACACAAACGACCTGTGGCCAAACGAGCATTACCAAAAGCAGGTGCAACCGCAGGGCGATTTAGGAGAGAAGATGGAGGGTGCTTTTGCTGCTGCCTTTGCCGAGGGCTATACCGCTGTTGTGATAATTGGCAGTGACTGCCTGCAGTTGACGGCAGACATTGTTTTGCAGGCTTATCGGCAACTGGAACAGCATGATGTGGTTATAGGGCCGGCGCTGGATGGCGGGTATTACCTGCTGGGCATGAACCGGCTGTACCCAGAGCTGTTCCGGAACAAGCGCTGGAGCACCAGGCATGTCTTTCCGGACACACTTCAGGACGTGGAGCGACTGCAGCTATCGCACGCGTTGCTTCCCTCTCTTTCAGATGTCGATTACGTGGAAGACCTGGATGCCCGCTTCCTGTCCTGATACGAGAGGGTGTAAAGTTGCTTCAGCTTTACTTATCAGGAGTACAAAGAACATCAAGAAATATGATAAACTTGTCTTGCCACGGATAAGCTAACTGCTTTGAAAGGAGCAAAACTAACCAGCATAAAAGAAGTATAAACAGTCCATGTCAACCATCATACAGAAGTCCACGCTTGAATTTTTGGCCGAATTGGCAGAGCATAATACCCGGGAGTGGTTTGCAGAGCATAAAAGCCGCTACGACGCCTCACGTAAAAACTACATCAGCTTTTTAGATGATCTCCTGCAGGAGATGCAACAGTTTGAGCCGGCAGCGCGCGGGCAAAGAGGCAAGGATCTGGTATTTCGAATTTACCGTGATATACGTTTCTCAAAAGACAAAAGACCTTTCAAAGACCATTTCGGGGCCTACGTGGCCGAGGGTGGTAGAAAGTCAACTTTACCGGGCTATTACCTGCACCTGGCCGGCAACAACAACTCCTTTGTTGCCGGGGGACTGTGGATGCCGCCTTCCGATCAGCTAAAGGCAGTACGCCAGGAGATAGATTACAACCTGGATGCTTTCAAAGAAATTGTGGAGGCTGCAGACTTCAAAAAGCGCTTTGGTGATTTGCAGGGGGAACAACTCAAAACCACACCAAAAGGCTATGATAAAGAGAACCCGGCTATCCACTACCTGCGCCATAAGAGCTGGAATGCTGTGATGCCTTTAGCAGACGAGACAGTGCTGCAGGATAACTTTGTTCAGGTGGTGCTGGATGCTTTTCAGGCCCTGAAACCGTTTAACGATTTCCTGATGCAGCCGCTGCAGGATGTGGAGGACTAAGGTAACTGACTGCGTCTACCCTTAAGCCTGCCCTTGTTCATTGGCTGTTGTTTTACCTGTTTCCGCTTCCAGGTTTGCGTGGCGCTGTCGCTGGCGGTAGAGGTAAATTTCTGCCAGCAGCCACAGGAACACCAGCGTGTACTCCAGCAGGAGGAAACCTGTATGTTCGGTAGTAGAACTTGTTTGGTAGGCGGCATACGACAAGATGGCCAGACCGGACCATGCCACAGCAAAGCGGAAGCGGCTCATGGTGGTGAGTGCGACGAGCGTGGTAAGGTACCAGGGATGCACGGTGGTAGCCAATAACAGGTAAATAGTTAAGGCGGCTGCCATATACCCTGAAAGCCTGCGAATGGAGCCCAGCTTTCTGGAAGAGGCTAAGTAAACAATGAGGAGCAGCGTGGCCAGTGAAAGCAAAGGCCCCAGCACCTGAATAATGTTAAAGCCAGCCAGTTGATAGCCGAGCCAGCGCAGCACATAATAAACGCTGGCGTTAAACTCGAATTTCTGGAAATACAAGTACAGGCTCTGGAAAATGTGCTGTATTACTTCTTTCGATAGCAGCGGGTAAAATACAGCTGCCACGGTTAGTCCTGCAGCAGCACCGAAAATCAGGAACCTGCGCAGGCCGAGTCTGCGGAGCACGAAAGGCAAAAACAGGAGAGGCAGCAGCTTTGTGCCGATAGACAGGCCAAAGGCAATGCCTGCCATGGTAAAGCGCTGGTAAAAAAGCTGGAGCAGGAAGAGAAGCAGGAAAAAGATCATCAGCGCTTCGAAGTGGAGGTTTCCCACGAGCTCTAGTATTACCAGCGGGTTCAGGGCGTAGAACAGCACATGCTTGTCTGGCAGGGCCATTTTACGGAGCAGGCGCAGCAGCAACAGAATGCTTCCCACTTCAGCCAACAGCAGTACTATCCGCATCACCAGCAAGCTGCCCCACAGGTTGCCTGGAAAAGGCGCAGCAGCCAGCCAGAAAACAGCCTGCGCCACAGGCGGATATACGCTGTAGTAGTTCGGGGAATTAAGCTGTTGGTATAGTTCAGTGGTAAGTCCGTCCAAAGGCTGTTCTTCACCGGAAATATAAAACTGCGGCACGTGCAGGTACGGATTCTCACCAGCGGCCAACAACCTGCCATCCCATACAAAACGGTAAAAGTCATCTGACAAAGCAGGCGCAGCAAACAGAAACAGGAGCCGGAACAGAACTGCCGTTCCAATGCCGTACCACACGTTAAAGCGGGTGTTAATGAGGTAGAGGTAGCAGGAAAAGACAATTGCGTACAATACCAGCAGCTGCGGAAAATCCGTGCGTGGTGTGGCATAGGCCAAAGCAAGGTAAACCAGTGCCGAAATGCCTGTTGCTATATAACTTGTCGTGTTGCTTTTTGTCATACTCAGGCTTTCCTGCTATGGAAAAGAGAATAAAAGAACACAGAGCCGAACCCGAAGGCCAGCATCACGTGAAAGGGCAGCTGGCCATAGTTCCCCAGCCTGAATGCCAGGCTTATGGCATATAAAAAGTAGAGCGCCAGTAGCCCCTCGACTAGTGTTACAGGGCTTATACTTTTCATGCTGTAAGCCTGTTGCCGCCAAGAGTCCTTGGCGTGCAGAATGTTGTATTTCGGCGTCCGGACAAACGGTGTTTTTTTACCAAGGTAGCCTTCCAGCACGGCCAGGCTGTTGTGCAGCGAAAGCCCCATCGATATGGACAGGAAAAGGATGAATTCCGGCACAAAGCGCAACGTAGTGTGCCAGGCAGAGGCACTGCGGGAATACTGGGCTGACCAGTAAAAAGCAATTAGGGCGACCAGGCTTAACAGCAGACCATAGCCCAGCTTAAACAATGACGCCAGTTCCGGTGCCTCTTTTTTAAGGTAGAGCACCGGTACACTTAATACTGCCGTTAACAGCACACAGATAAAGATACCACTGTTGAGTAAATGAAAAAAAGCGTGCAGTTTGGTAGGGAGTGATGCGCTCGAGCGCATTACCCGTCCCAAATGTTTGCGGGCAGTTTCTGCGGCTCCTTTCGTCCACCGGAACTGCTGCGATTTTAAAGCACCCATGGCGGCGGGTAGTTCAGCTGGTGCCTCCACATCTTCCAGAAAAAGGAACTGCCAGCCCCGGAGTTGCGCCCTGTAGCTCAGGTCAAGGTCTTCCGTGAGTGTGTCAGCCTGCCAGCCACCAGCATCCAGAATGCACGCCTTCCGCCATATACCGGCCGTACCATTAAAATTGATAAAATGGCCACCGCTGTTCCGACCTGTCTGTTCCACAGTGAAATGTGCATTCAGCCCAAAAGCCTGCAGCCGCGTCAGCAACGAGTAACTGCTGTTCAGGTGGCTCCAGCGGGTCTGCACCACGCCGATGTTGTTTTCTGTGAAAGCAGAAATCGTCTGTTTCAGAAAGTCAGACTTGGGTAAGAAATCGGCATCAAAAATAGCTACAAATTCTCCGGTAGCCTGTGCCAGCCCATGTTGCAAGGCCCCGGCTTTATACCCAATGCGTTCAGGGCGTCGGATGTGCTGTATATCCAGATGAGGGTATGATTTTATTTTGTCTTCAATGATTGTGGAGGTGTCATCTGTAGAGTCATCGAGGACCTGAATCTGCAGGCGGTTGTGCGGGTAATCAAAAGCGGCCACCGCGTCTAGCAGGCGTGCTACCACATAGCGTTCGTTGTACACAGGGAGCTGCACGGTTATGGCTGACCAGTCCTGTTGCTGTACACCGACTTTTTTATGGCTTTGTGTGCGGCTACTGCGGCGGAGCCAGTAGAGAAAGGTAAGGTGCAGCTGGGCCATACTATAGCAGAAGATGAAGGCAAGGCACAGACCATACACAACCAGCATCAATCCTTCTGCAACGCTCATACAAGGGGTTTAAAGATACTTAAAGATAGTCAGAATGATTTTATAACCTGCCATCACGGTGCCCTTTACAGTGCCTGAAACTTTGGAAGTGCCTATCCGTTTGCGGTATGTTACCGGTACTTCTGTATACCGGATTTTCTGCTTTGCTGCTTTTGCCTGCATTTCTACTGTCCAGCCATAGGTGCGGTCGCGCATGGTGAGTGCCAGTAGTGTGTCTAGTTTGATTGCCCTGAACGGCCCAAGGTCAGTGAAGCGTGCCTTGTAAAGCCAGCGCAGCAGGGTGGTGGCGAGCCAGTTGCCGAAAAGCTGCTGTGGCAGCATGGCACCTGCGGCGCGCCTGCCCAAAGCCCTGGAGCCTATCACCATTTCTGCCTGCCCGTCCAGAATGGGCTGCACCAGCTGTGGCATCTCCTCTGGGTAATCAGAAAAATCACCATCCAGGAAAACAAGGATATCTGGGCGTGTATGAGTGGGTTTGGCAGCGGCATAGGCTATGCCTTTGAGGCAAGCGTTTCCATAGCCGGGGTTGGGTTCTTCCAGCACGGTAGCACCGGCAGCGGCGGCAACCCAGGAGGTGCGGTCGCTGGAGTTGTTATTGACCACAATTACCTCCTCTACAAAGCCTGCCGGTATGGCATGCAGCACTTTTGAGATAGAACGTTCCTCGTTGTAAGCAGGAATGATAACGTTGATTCGGGGCATAATGTAAACGTGGGCACAAAGATGTTCAAATTCTATTTCTGATGCTATTAATGCGCTTCATCTTTGGAACTTTGCCATAACACAGGTTACCTTTGCACCCAGAATTTTTTGCATGAAGTTTGCAATAAGCTAGTTATGATACTTGAAGCACTTTTAAAGGAGGATGCAGTGAAGGAGGGGGACTTGGCTCCTGACTTCGAACTGCAAAGGCAGGATGGTGGTTTGTTCCGCCTGCATGACCTGCTGAAGGAGAAGAACGTGGTGCTATATTTTTACCCGAAAGATAGTACCCCCGGCTGTACAAAACAGGCCTGTGAATTCCGCAACCAGTACGAACAGTTTAAGGAATATGATGCTGAAGTGGTTGGGGTAAGTTCTGACAGCCTGCAGTCGCACAAGAAGTTTGAGCGGGTGTATCACCTGCCCTTCACACTGCTGAGCGACAAAGGTGGCCAGATACGGAGTATTTATGGAGTGCCACGCCAGTTAGGCGTGTTTCCGGGGCGCGTGACCTATATCATAGATAAATCAAAAAGGGTGCGTGCCATTTACAACTCCATGTCTAAGCCGCTGGAGCACATTATTACTGCAATTGAGGTATTGCGTAGCATCAAAGAGGAACAAAAGTAAACAGATGCCTGACCACATGGTAAAAAGGGCTGCCTGGATAATCGGGTAGCCCTTTTTGTTTCGACACGCTTAAAGGTTAAGCAGGCCTCCGGTTCAGGAATCTACCGTCGTTGAACTCCACGCTCAGAAAGCCATACTGTTTGTTGTACAAAATGCGCCTTACACCCCCTCCATCGGTGCTGTTCGTGATTACCTCATACACATTGTCGTACAACTGTCCATTCACCTCAAGGCTTTCGTACGCTGGCGCCTCATCGTTTACCTCCCATACTCCCATGTCTGCCACACTCAGTTCCACCTGCAGGTCATCAGGCTTGCGTAGGATGCGTGTTGCCAGCGAAGGCCGGTTGTCCCTGATGTCACCAATCACAGAACGAATCTGCACGTTTACTTTCTCGATACATTCATCAGTGGCAGAGAAACCTTCTCCGGGAAACTCCTGGGCAAAGATGCCGGAGCGGGTGTACACTATCGTCTCATTCAATTCAGTCATGAACCGGATGGTGTCATTTTGCCGGTAAGGAAGCCACTCCGCATCCGCTGCGGTTGGTGATGATATAGTTACATTGCCGCACTTTTCGCAGGAGGTGAGCACGGCAGTTGCCAGGAGTAACAGGAAAAAGGAGTGGAGGCTAATCTTCATTTTCTAAGGGGTACGTACTTTCTTGATTGTTTTTTTCCGGTTAAAATTAAAGGAAGTCTCAGGTTGCGCCATAACGCTGACCCAGTTTTGTTTCAATAGGTTGCAGTTGCCCTGACTTTCTGAACCATTTTACCACCATCGGGAAATGGTCCCGTACTGCATCCTTGTGCGTCATGATTGTGACATGATCGTAGTCGTGCAAGTGGCCATTGGCCTTCCCCAGCACCCGGAAAGCTGCCGCCTCGCTACCCGTTTCAAGTAAGAGCTTTTCTACATCTACCGGGTTGCCCAGCACGTCGTCTTTTGCTCCGGTTAAGTATAGGGTAGGCGGTAACTCCATTTGCTGCAGGGCAGCGGCATAATCAAACCTGTCGTGCCAATGGAGCCAACGTTTGTTTATCACCCATTCGTGTGTTTGCAGGTGGGTGAGGCGTGTTTCACGGTCAGAGCCCATCTGCAGCTTCTCGGCTGGCAGGGCGCCGGTGACAGCCACAGCTGCTTTGGCCACCCAGTTCCACATCACATCTACCATAAAAAACTTTTTAGGGCTCCAGATACTGATGCGGCGTTTGGTGGCAAAAAAAGCCATGGCCTGTACTTTTACCGGCACAACGGGGCGGGCGAGGTAAGCCAGCATCAGCACGCCTCCCCAGGAGTGGGCGCCCCAGAACTGCGGCACATCCCCTTTCAGTTCTTTTATCTTGTTGATGAATGCTGGAAAGTCTTCTTCCAGGGTGTGGGTTAAGCCAAAATCGGATTCCCCTGAAATGGAAGGCTTGCTTTTGCCCCGGCCCCGCAGGTCAGCCACAAACACATCGTAGCCCTGTTGCGCCAGGAATGGTGCAAGGCCCTTCCCCGATTTGGAGTAAAAGATATGCCCGTTCTCGATTGAGCCATGTACCAGTAACACCGGCGGCCCTTGTTGGGCCTGGCTGAAGCGTTTCAGATGCAGTGTGTCGGTGGCGGTAACCGGAATGTAAATAGAATCTTTTTGCAGGGGTAGAGTAGCAGTTTCTGCCATGTGGTTGCGTTAGTTGGAAATCATGAAGCCTTTGGGTCCTGCCGGCAGAACCTGGGCAAAACCTGCCGGAATAATGACAGCAATACCCCCTATGCCACTTCCCTCCAAAGCCAGGTTATAGTTCGGGGTTTGTGTTTGGCTAAAAATACTTGTGCCAACCAGCCGGCAAAGTATGAGCAGGATAAAATTTATCATGGAAAGCATCACCTTCAGGTCCTGTTATTCTCAAAGATAAAAATTAGCTGCTATACCTAGGTGGCAGGTTGGCACTTTTATGTAGATATAAAATGCGTTTAACTTCTTACCGGGATAGGTTGTGGTTTCAGACTAGGCCTTAACGCCAGCCAGACCAGCGTTCCGAAAATGGTACCGGAGAAAAATGCCATTGCTGTAACTAACCAGCCGTTTACGCCGCGCTGTTCTGCATCATAATACACCCATGTCAGAATAAACACAAGCAGCATCATGTATACACCTATGATTGTAAGAAATATAAAGTTCGGTATGTCTATTGATATCAGTTCCATATGTCAGTTTTTTATTTGTACAAAAATGAAAGTGCAATTCACTTCCTCTTATTAATTTAAACTGATGATGGAGGTGTAATGTTTATAACTATATAAAGAATGCCATTGCAATATTATTTAATCGGGTAAGGTGAGTTGTATTCTACTGGTCAGGTAGTTATGGCAGAGGCGGTAAAAAAATGTATTGCTGCAGGTGGCTTCCGCAACAGCGGTTTTATGAACTTGCTAAAAGCAAGTAAAACTGTATCGCAGTAGACTGCATAAAATAAAAAGAGCCACCTTTTTTAGGCGGCTCTTTCTGTATATTAGAAGTTATTGTTTTTACTTCCTGATGATGAGTTTATGTGTCTCCGTTTTACCTCCGGCTGAGATAGTGAAGTAGTACAAACCATCCGGTAGCTGGCTTAAAGGTATCACAATGCCACCCGCTGACGGTGCAGCCTGTAACTGCTTCTGCAGCACCTGCTGGCCCAGGTTGTTCACCGCTGTTACTTCTACCAGGCCGGTGGTGCCATGTGCCAGTTGCAGGTTCACGCTTTGTTGCGCAGGGTTCGGATACAGGATAGTACCCCGTGCCGGCACTACGGCATTCGAAACCTGAGTGGCCGTCAGTGCATCCGACTTCAGCACCAGCGTCTCAGTTTCTGCTGTGGCGTCACCTCCCCACTTTGTAGTGACAGAGGCAGTGTTCACAATAGTGGTTGGGTTTGATACCACATCCACATTGTCCACATACCAACCTGTGGCGCCTGTCAACACATCAGAACCCATTCTAAAGCGAATGAGTACCTTCTGTCCTGCAAAGCTGCTCAGGTCCACGATGGTCTGTATATAGCCGTTGCTGCCGCCCGTAAAGGCTGGGCCACTGATAGTAGAGGCATTCTCCAACGGAATTGTGCTGTTGTAGCCATTCTGAATCATCTTGTCGCCCAAGTTAGCCCAGGTAAGGCCGCTGTTGGTGCTGATTTCCACAACGCCGCCGTCAAAGCCGGCCTCTGTGGCATAGCTGTGCCAGAAGCGCAGCAGGGCGTTTTCACCTACAGTTATTGGGCTAGCTGTTATCAGGTATTGATCACTGAAGGTGTTCGGATCCACTGCAAACCAGGAGGTGGTGCCGCTGTATGGGTTCTTCGTACTTAGTTTCCAGTCGTCCAGGCCAACAGCATGGGTGGTCTTCCATTTTGTGGCGCCGTTCTCCATATCGTCCTGGAAATATACGGTAGTACCGTCGCCTTTCTGTACCGTCACTTTGAAGGAGCGGTTAACTGTTTCGCCCTGTGCCATTTTTACAGACTTGAAGGTTACTACACCATTTGACACTTTTAGTGCATCCTTGCCAGACTCAGCTACAATAGTGGTATTAGCCGGGACAAAGCTGCTGATGCTAACGCCGTTCAGGTCGCTGGCTGTGTTGTTCGTTACCGTGATGTTATAGGTAAGCTGCTGGCCGTCTACTACAGGAGATGGATTTGCGTCTAGTTTTATGGCAAACTGAGGCTCGCAGGAAGGTGGCATGTCAAAGGCTTCCACACCATCGGTCAGGTCGTTGTTGCTGCCCTGCTGCGCACTAAAGCCAAGGCCGCGCTTTGCAAAGGCCCTCCAGATGTAGCACTGGTTGGCACCGCCGTTGTTGATTCTGTCGGCTGCCAGTATGGCGTCACGGGCATCAATAAAGCCGGGGCTGCAAGGCTGCAGCTTCAGGCCATCGATGATGAGCTGTAAAGCAATGTTATTGCCGCCTGTGCCACTGTAGATGTTAGGGTCGTAGCCGTACTCGTCGATGAGGCTCCAGGTCATATCCCAAAGCATTGTCGCCCAGATAAAGCCAACGCCGTGCGGTACGGAAATTTCGGGGTTAGACACCATGCCGTAGGTGTAAGGGTTGATGCCCATGTCTGTGCTGTAGGGAGCAGGGCGTATACCGCCGCCGTCTATAGCCTGAGACTGCACATAGGTACCAATACCACGCCGCTGCGGACCTGTGTCACCGTTTTGCATGGTCATGTACAGGGCAAAGTAGTCACTCCAGCCTTCGCCGCCTTGCTCAGCTCCGGCCAAGCATTGGGTGCTTGGCCCACCGGTGAGACGTGTGGAGATTCCGTGTCCGTATTCGTGGGCGATGATACCGTTGTCCAGGTCTCCGTCACGAAGCGGGGGCACACCGCCTTCACGTCTTAGTGCACCTGCCAACCCTTGCGCCAGCGCAGCTTTCAGCTTGTCACCATCTGCCTTGCTGATCATGATGGCCGGTATCAGCACCGCGGTACCTGTTTCGTCGCCGCCCATAGAGATAGGATCCCCATCAATATTATTTACCACTATTACTGCTGTTGCTCCTGATGCCTGTGCATTCAGCGCTTTTTCAATAAAGGTACAGGCACCACGGTCTATCAGGGCAATGTTTCCGGAAATTTCGGCCTGGTTGGCAAAAGGTACTGTTAGGGGAGAGGTGGCACCACTACAACCATTAGAAGGGTCAGCCATGATAATGTTACCTGCCACACCTATCTCGTCAACGGCAGGGCCAAACGCAGCCTGCACGCCAATATAAGCACCTGCTACAGAAGAAGGAGTGTTGATATGCAGTAGCTCAGCAGGCAGTGATGAAGTCCAGAGGTACATTTGCATGCGGCCTGGTACACCGTCCTGCAGCGTCAAGAAGTTGGCATTGTTGGTGCCGCCGCCGTCCTGCGCTTCTGCCATCACGCCATCTAGCCCCTGGCCTTCGCCAGTGAAGTTCGACTGCTGAAAATTGCCGCTCACTTCGTCAAACCCGAACTGGTAGAACACATCGTGCATCAGGTTGTTCCAGTAAAAAAGGTTGGCGGTAGCTGCCTGCACGTAGGTGTCCGGCTCCTTCGCCAGGTCCAGCGGGAAGTCGAAGATAAGGTCAAGGCCGCCATCCGGGCTGACACCGGCATTGGCACCTGCACGGTCTTCATAGGCATGCACGTTGTTACCTTTGGTGATGGTGTAGGAGAGGGTGCCGTCGTTGTGCCAGCCTAAAGGCGATGCCGTCAGGTCCTCTTTACCTGTTACCAACGTTCTCTCGCCATGGTTCGGAGTTTCAAAGGGAGCATCGTAAACGCGGTAAGTACCGCTTGTGGCAACCGCTGCCGTGGCCGCTTTTGCCGCTACGGCTTTCGGTGCAAACAACTGGGTGTAGAGGTTTTGTCTTGCTTTCAGCTGCTCCTGCTTTGAAGCAGTTGGCTTTCTGCCGGTTAGTTTCCTGGCTGTGGCCGGAGCATCCGTTACTACTTCTGGTCCCCAGATGTCGTGAATCACGAGGTCCTCCTGCAGTAATACGTCACCTGTTGCCGCGTCGATTTTAGTGTTCCAGTAATGCTGCGCATCTGTTTCGTAGATAGCCACTTCCCATGCCAGTCGCACGCTGCCGTCAGGCATTGGCTGGTACACCAGCTTGGCCGGGATAGGATGCAGGGAGATGCCGCCATCGGTAAGTACTACTGGCTTGGCAGCGGCAGTGACTTCGGCGTCAGGGGCTTTGCGTTCTTTTACCTTGATAGGGTGCTGCACCTTCAGCTTCAATTTACCGGCTGCAGCCATGGCCGCCTGCTCAGCCGAGATGGAGGCAGAGCTGCTCTTGATAGCAGCTCTCAGGTTAGGAATAAAGCGGTTGCCCATGTTTATCACGTTACCTTCGCGGTCGATGTTGATGTTCAGGTTGGCACCTGCCACCTCGATACCCTGGAACCGCTGCCGCAGGTAAATGTGCGTTACGCCGCTTTTCTTACTCACATACTGGTCTGTGATGACATAGTCGGAGATATCCGCAGCAGTGAGTTTGTAATCCGCTTTTGTATTGTCTATGTGTTGCTTTGCAGCCTCAAACGCTGACTGCGCCGGGCTTATACCTGGCAGCAGGAGCAGCATGCACAGGAGTGATAGGAGGGAATACGGTGAGATGTTCTTCATAGGAAAATGTTAAAGGTGTTACATATAAAGGTTAGTTTAAAATGCTGAATGGTTGGAAAAAGATAGGAGTATATGGTGAGGTGCCTTCACTTTGGTATTCCTGGAACCCAATCGTAACGCCGGATATAGTGCCATGTTTAAGAGGGACCTCCTGTTGGTGATGCCCTAAATACGGTAATCCGGCTTCACCGGATGTACAGGCTGCAGGCCTGGTTTAGCAGATTTATAATTTTTCTGACAGGTTGATTTAGAGGGAAATGGGGTGTTGAGAGCCTTTTGTAAGGTTAAATCAAAATCGGGTTAAAGGTTTAAGCATTGATGTCAGAACGCTTCAAGAAGTAGCAGCGGCCATTTCAGATTAAACCTTTCCTGGTAAACGAGTTGAGAATTTTATAAAAAGTATAAATTTATCAATTTAACAATATTGAACTTTATAAGGATGAGGCAGGGTGTGAATAACTGGTGAGTTGGCTGAGGCTTTGATAGTATAGGACTATTTTATGAAAAATAATTTACTCTTTCTCTGCGGCAGGTAGAGCATGTGCAGTGTTAGCGTGCTGACGCAGCAGCAGTTGCAGTATTTCTGTCATATAGTTCCCACTGTAGGGGCCATAGAAGCTCATGCTGCGCGTTTCATACTTATCCAGGTCATAGTGCTCTTCGGGCGTGACATAGCCAATATAGCCCCCGTTAAAGCTGGTAGCAATCACGTTCAAATCTTTCTGGGAAGCGGTATGCTCCAACTCATCCATAAACTCACCGGAATAGTCAGCCGGGGCACCTAACAGCACGATGTCTCCTAACTGCAGGCTGGTAACATAAGCCGGATGCTTCCCGAACAGCCAGTTGAAAAGCGTAGGTGCCAGCCGCAAGTTTTCAGAGATGCGCCACTGCGGGTCCGGCAAGAGCAGGGGGGTCCTGTTATAGCCGAGTGTGCGGGTGTAGGATGTTTCGACCTGGTGCAACTCATGCCGCAGGATGGTAGCGAGGCGTTCCCCCACTTCCTCTGTACCTTCAAAAGGCTCACGCTGGAAGAAAACCGGGCTGTGGCTGCCTACTGCGCCTGCCGAGAAAGCTGCAAACCCGACACGTACTTCCAGTTCATCTACCAATACACCAGGGTAGTCGCGGGAGAGAACGGGCTGCATAGAAGGCAGGGTAGTGGGGTGAGCCGAGAAAAAGGAAAGCACGGCAGCTGTGCCATCCGGGCGTTCAAACTTCAGGAAGCGAAGGGCTGTATCCCGGTCCTGCCTCGATTTTGTAAGTCGGTTTTTTACCAGGCTGGAAGCATCTGTGCTTCCATAGCCTATGCGCGTCGGTTTCAGGTTTTGCCGTGCCAGCTCAATGCTCTGCAAAATCTGTTGCGTCAGGTGCCGGACAATCTCGCTTTCATATTCCCCTGACATGATTTTTACGCCAATCCTGCGCCCCCAGCCGCCAAAGCTGGAGTGGCTGTGAGTGGCAGACAGGTATACCTGCTCTGGCTTCAGGCCTCGTTTTGGATATTCTTTTTCCAACTCCTGCAGCACCAGCATGGGCACAATCAGCAAATCCAGGGAAACAAAGTATGCCTCGGCCTGCCCGTTATCAAAAGCAAAGGTGCGTACCCAAGCCGTATCGTGCACTTCCTCATAGTCCATGCCCAACCGCTTGCCGTAGCCTGCCAGCGGAGCGGGTGCCGAAGGCGTAATGTTAAGTTTAGCCCAACCCACTTCCAGCGTATCGCCGGTCATGACAGTGGGCGGGTTGCTGTTCAGGCTGGCAAGGGTCTTTTTATAGTAGTCGGTTTGCTGGTAAGGTGTGCGATCTATGCGCTGCACAATGCAGGCAGGCAGCAGCAGGAGCAATAACAGCCAGTACCAGTTTCGGGAAACTTTATTTTTGGATGCAGTCTTCAATCCTGCGCAATTTACGAATGGGTGATTTTTGTTAGGCACTATAGCTAAACAACATAAAGAAGCGCTGTGTTATCAAATGCCTCAAATATTTTACAAAGCTACAATCTCATCGCGTTAATCTTTCTACTTATGGCAATATACTTTAAATTTGGCGTTTCTATAACCCAGGGATTTGAACATGAGCAGGAGAGCGACAGCAGGGCCGGTAAGCAATCAAAATTTATTCTGGCACATCCATCAGAAGGCGACACAAAGCTTCTCTAGCTGTTCTTTTTTCAACAAAGCTGTAGAGTGTCATAAACCCGGCTACCCATTAACTTCATATTTCTCATAACCCCTGTTTCCCGATTGTCTTTTGTGTAATAAAAATATATGGAACAAAATATTGACCATCTTTTAAAAATTGCCACTGAGCTTACCATCACCATCAAGCAAGTGGAGGCTACGGTCACCTTGCTGGATGAAGGAGCGACAGTCCCTTTTATTTCCCGTTACCGCAAAGAAGTGACTGGCTCGCTGGACGAAGTGCAGATTGCCGCTATCCGCGACAGAATGGAGCAGCTGCGTGAGCTGGACAAACGCCGCGAGAGTATTCTCAAATCTATTCGTGACCAGGAGAAGCTGACGCCGGAACTGGAGGCGCAGATTATGGCTGCCGAGACCATGGCTGTGCTGGAAGATATTTACCTGCCATACAAGCCGAAGCGCCGCACCCGTGCCACCATCGCCCGCGAAAAAGGGCTGGAGCCACTGGCTGAGCGTATATTCCAGCAGGAAAATTTCGATGTTACGGCAGAAGCCGCCAACTTTATCTCTGAAGAGAAAGAGGTGAAGGATGCTGAAGAAGCCCTGGCTGGTGCCCGCGACATCATGGCCGAGTGGATGAACGAGAACGCCGAGGCACGCGCCTCAATGCGCCAGCTTTTTGAGAAGAAAGGTGTGTTCAAGAGCCGCGTGATGATGGGCAAAGAGGAAGAAGGCCAGAAGTTCAAAGACTACTTCGAGTGGGAAGAGCCGATTGAGAAAGCACCGTCGCACCGTGTGCTGGCCATGCGCCGTGGCGAAACCGAAATGGTGCTGATGCTGAGTGCACAACCAGAGGAGGAAGCTGCCCTGGCAAAGCTGGAGGACATGTTTGTGAAAGGCAACAACGCCGCCTCAGAGCAGGTGCGCCTGGCAGTGAAAGACTGTTATAAGCGCCTGCTTAAGCTGAGCATGGAAACAGAGGTTCGCCTGAGTTCTAAGAAGCGCGCTGATGAGGAAGCCATCCGGGTGTTTGCCGATAACCTGCGCCAGTTGTTGCTGTCTTCGCCGCTTGGCCAGAAAACAGTATTGGCGCTGGACCCTGGTTTCAGAACTGGTTGCAAACTGGTGGTGCTGGACAAGCAGGGTAAACTCCTGCACAACGAAACAATTTACCCGCACACAGGCCAGGGCAAAGCCGTGGAGGCAGGGCAGAGCGTGAAGTACCTCGTGGACAGGTTTGATGTTGAAGCTGTTGCCATAGGCAACGGTACGGCTAGCCGTGAAACAGAAGCCTTTGTGAATAAACTGAACCTGCCGAAGACAGTGCAGGTGGTAATGGTGAACGAGAGCGGTGCCTCTATCTACTCGGCCTCCGACGTAGCCCGCGAGGAATTCCCTGATCAGGATGTGACGGTACGTGGTGCCGTGTCTATCGGACGCCGTTTGATGGACCCATTGGCCGAGTTGGTAAAGATTGATCCGAAGTCAATTGGCGTTGGCCAGTACCAGCACGACGTGGACCAGTCCGCCCTGAAGCACACGCTGGACGACGTGGTAATGAGCTGCGTGAATGCGGTGGGTGTGGAAGTAAACACCGCCAGCAAGCAGCTGCTGACTTATGTGTCGGGCCTTGGACCGGCCCTGGCGCAGAACATTGTAGACTACCGCAACCAGAACGGTCCTTTCCGCACTCGTACAGAGCTAAAAAAAGTAGCCCGCCTTGGTGATAAAGCCTTCGAGCAGGCAGCAGGCTTCCTCCGCATCCGCGATGCGAAGAACCCGCTGGACGCCTCTGCCGTGCACCCGGAAAGCTACCCGATTGTGGAGCAGATGGCAAAAGACCTGGGCGTAACGGTGCAGGATTTAATTAAGAGCGATGAGCTGCGCAAGAAAATTGAGCTGAAGAAATATGTAACCGATACCGTTGGTTTGCCTACACTGCAGGATATTGTGAGCGAGCTTGCTAAGCCAGGCCGTGACCCGCGCGAGACGTTTGAGGCTTTCAGCTTCACAGAAGGTGTGAATGAGATGAAAGACCTGCGTGCCGGTATGAAACTGCCTGGCATCGTGACCAACATCACGGCCTTTGGTGCTTTCGTTGATATTGGGGTGCACCAGGACGGGCTTGTACACGTAAGCCACCTGTCTGACCGCTTTGTGAGCAACCCGCACGACGTAGTGAAGGTAGGGCAGAAAGTAGAGGTGACTGTGCTGGAAGTAGATGAGAGCCGCAAGCGCATCTCGCTTAGCATGAAAAGCGATCCTGCCGCAGCCAAACCAGCAGGCGGTGGCGCGGGCAAAAAAGGTGGTGCCAAAAAAGAAGCCGAGCCGGTGGATGATTTCCAGGCCAAGCTTGCCCAGCTGAAAGGCATGTTTAAGTAATAGAAATATCAGGCAGGCAACATAAAAGGCCCTGTGCGTTATGCGTGCAGGGCCTTTGCTTTTAAAGCATCAGCATGCTGCCAACTAAACTGCCTGCTTCCGTGAGCTGGCATTCATATAGCCATTGCTAAGGCGATGCCGTATGAAAGCAAGTGTTTTTTAGTTAAGGATCAACCTGTTACTTCTATGGTATTGTATAATCTAAGTTATCTGCTGGTGATGTTCCTGCTGATGGGCTGTGCTGAACCTGCCGATGCACAGTATGAGCATGATGCGCAGTATGAGTTAAAGGAAGTATACCCCAATATAGAAATTAACGACGCTGTGGAAGCTGTTTCGATGGAGGGTCGCCTGTACGTGGTAGACCAGGAGGGGAAAATTTACTGGCTCCCCGGCGACGACCAGGACGTTTCTACACCAAACCTGTTTCTCGACATTTCAGATAGGGTGGTATCCGGAGGCGAGATGGGCTTGCTGGGCCTCGCCTTTCACCCTGATTTCCGGAACAACGGCTACCTCTACGTCAACTATACCGCGGGCAGTAAGCCTGAGACCAGGATCTCGCGGTTTACCCTGAAACAGGGAGGCAACGGGCAGGTCGACCCAAAAAGCGAATCTGTTTTACTCAGATTCGACCAGCCCTACCGGAACCACAATGGGGGCAAGGTCGCTTTTGGCCCGGATGGTTACCTGTATATTTCCGTTGGGGATGGTGGCAGTGGTGGCGACCCGCAAAATAACTCTCAGAATAGAAGTAATTTACTCGGGAACATCCTGCGCATCGATGTGAACAGCTCTTCCGGCAGCCGCAACTACAGTATCCCGGCCGATAATCCTTTTGCCGGAAATTCAGAAGGGTATCGGGAGGAAATCTATGCCTATGGCCTGCGCAACCCCTGGAAGTTCTCCTTTGACAAACAAACAGGGACGCTGTGGGCTGCTGACGTCGGGCAGAACAAGCTGGAGGAGATAGACATTATCCGGAACGGCGGCAACTATGGCTGGCGTGTAATGGAGGGGACGGACTGTTTCAAACCCTCTTCTAACTGTGACCAGTCCGGCCTGGTACTGCCTGTGCATGAATACGTGCGCTCAGAAGGGGTATCTGTTACGGGCGGCTTTGTATACAGGGGTAAGCAACTGCCGGCTTTACAGGGTAAGTACATTTACGGCGACTATGCCAGTGGTAAAATATGGGCGCTCACCGTGGACGGCAACGGAAAGAAAACAGACAATGTGCTGTTGCTCACTACCGGATTTCCGCTGGCTACTTTCGGAGAAGACCAGGAAAATGAACTGCTGGTGCTCAGCTACGGTAACGATGGCAAAATCTACCGGCTGCAGCAGCAGGTCAGGTAGCCCGGGATGTTGATGTCAGCCACAAAATTAAAGTTTTCTTACTATAAATGGTGGAGTTGGCTGTGTGCGTGTATGCCTGTTGTTTAAATAAATATAAACAGCTGTTTTTCAGCTATTTGATGTTGATTAAGTAGTTCGTTTTAAAACTAATAACAGAATGGTGGTATAACGCCATTTTTATGATGCAGGTGTTCGGTATTATTTAGATAAAAATTTTAACTTTTCTAATTGATATAGTATCTTCAATATGTAAAAGCGAAGATGCTATGAACACTAAAATTTACCTGATTGTAGCGGCTGCCATGGGAATGGCGGTTGCTGCCGAGGCACAAAGCGTGTCTTTTGGTCCACGCGTGGGGGCGAATTTCGCCACTATCCGAGCTGTAGGGGGTGATGACGATTATCGGAAGGAATTTAATGATGAAATGGAGTATTCCACTGGGGCACAGTTTGGTGCAGTAGTCAATTTTGGTGTTTCTAACATATTTTCTATTCAACCGGAAGTGCTGTACGCTCAGAGAGGCTTTGAAGCGAATGCTTCCTTGCTGGAAGATGACCCGATGGGGGATGTAAGTGTGAAAGTGAAAATGAATTACCTGGAGGTGCCTGTGCTGGCTAAAATCGCCTTTGGTGGAGAAAACCTCAAAGCCTTTGTAACAGCCGGCCCTTCAGTAGGCTACTGGATGAACGGTAAGTTGAAATCTTCTTTTGCCGGAGAGGAGGAAGAAGAGGATATTGAGTTTCAGGATGATTATGAGGATGGCATGAAGCAAAACCGCTTAGACCTGGGTGCCAGTGTAGGCGTTGGTATGGCGTATCGTTTAGGCGCTGGTTTCCTTAACCTGGATGTGCGCTATGGTCATGGTTTGTCTGATATGACCAAATATGAAGATGAGCGTCCGGATGATGAGCCAAAAAACTCTAACCGCACAATTGGTGTGTCTTTAGCCTATCTGTTCGGAAGAAGGTAAAAAGCTAACACGCAAGCACTGAAAAGGCGTCTCCTGCACATGCGGGAGACGCCTTTTTTTAACAAGTAAGTAAAAGGTACAATTAAAATAGTTGTAAAAGCAACTTCAACAGTTAGTGAATGCGTATCCAAAAAAAAAATATTACATATGGATACATATAATACAACAATGTCTGATGTGCTGGATACACAGCATATTATCCCGCCAACTACTGGCTCCAGCCATATAAATGTAGGAACAGCGGAGCGTGTCGCTTCGGTAATGGTAGGTGCTTTGATGGCCTATTATGGCTTGCGTAAGCCCAACTTAGGAGGTTTGATTATGGCTGCAGCCGGAGGTGCCCTGCTTTACCGGGGATCCACTGGCTATTGCCCCATGAATGCTATGGCTGGCCGTGACACTTCTACCGGAAAAGACATCTCTATAGAGATAACCCGTAGCCTGACAATTAACAGGCCGCGCAGCGAAGTATACCAGTTCTGGCGACAGTTCGAAAACCTGCCGCAGTTTATGCAGCATCTGCAGGATGTCCGCCAATTAGGTCCCAAACGCTCCCATTGGGTTGCCAGGATACCGAAAGGAGTGGGTACAGTGGAGTGGGAAGCCGATATTGTGCAAGAGGAGACAGGCAGTATGATTGCTTGGCGCTCTTTGCCAGGTTCTGATGTGGATAATGCAGGGGAGGTCCGGTTTATGGATGCACCTGCCGACAGAGGCACTGTTGTTCAATCTACTATCTCTTACAGACCACCCGCCGGTGCAGTGGGAGGAAGCCTTACCAAACTGCTAAACCCCGCCTTTGAGCAGATGGTGTCAAACGACCTTCGCCGCTTTAAGCAACTTATGGAAACCGGCGAGGTAATTACGGTAGAAGGCCAGCCAGCAGGTGAGCGCTAAAAGCCTTCTGAACTTTTATTCTCTAACCATCAAAATAAAACTATGAAAGCACTTTGCTGGAATGGCATTAACGACCTTCGGGTTGAACGTGTGCCCGATCCGTCTATATTGAATTCAGGCGATGCCATTGTAAAAGTTACCATGTCGTCCGTTTGTGGCTCTGATCTGCACCTGCTCGACGGCTATGTGCCTACTATGAAAGCCGGTGATATTATCGGGCACGAGTTTATGGGGGAAATAGTAGAGGTAGGCCCCGGAGTGAAAAAATTCACCAGAGGAGACCGCGTGGTGGTGGGCTCTATATTAGGCTGCGGCGGCTGCGAATTCTGCCAGCGCGACGAATGGTCGCTCTGCGATAACTCCAATGCCAAGCCAGAATACCTGGAGAAAGCGTACGGCTACCCAACTGCAGGTATCTTTGGCTACTCCCACGCCTTTGGCGGCTATGCTGGCAGCCATGCAGAGTACATCCGGGTACCTTATGCAGATAACGGTGTCTTTAAAATACCAGAGGGAGTCTCAGACGATGCGGCTGTATTCACCTCAGATGCCTTCCCGACAGGATATATGGCCGCCGATATGTGCGGCATAGAGCCTGGCGATACAGTGGTAGTTTGGGGTGCAGGCGGTGTAGGGCAGATGGCCATGCAGAGTGCCTGGCTGCTGGGCGCCGGTCGTGTCATTGCCATCGACCGGTTTGACGATCGCCTGGCAAAAGCTAAAATACATGCCAAAGCAGAAGTATTGAACTATGAAAAGGTAGACATACTGGATGCCCTGAAAGAAATGACCGGCGGCCGCGGACCAGACCGCTGCATTGATGCCGTGGGCATGGAGGCACACACAACAGGCGTGGAGCAATACTACGATAAAGCAAAACAGACACTTCGTATGCAGACAGGCCGACCCGCGGTGTTGCGGCAAGCTATTATGGCCTGTCGGAAAGGTGGTACTGTCTCTATCGTAGGTGTGTACGGTGGCCTGCTTGATAAATTTCCGATGGGAGCGGCCATGAACAAAGCGCTTACATTCAGAATGGGACAAATGTTTGCACAAAAGTACATTCCGCAGTTACTGGACAGGGTGGCGGCAGGTGAGGTAGACCCATCGTATATGCTCACGCATAAATGGAGCCTAAACCAAGGCCCGGAAGGCTATAAGATGTTCAAGGAGAAAACAGATAACTGCATGCGGGTGGTGTTCACACCATGATTGCCATAAATTAGAAGGAATTGAAAAGGAGGCATCTGCACAGGTGGCTCCTTTTCAATTTTAAGAGCAAGAGCAATCGCTGTTCCTGGCTTGGCGCGGGAACTAACGCAGCCACTTAGGGTGTAGAGGAGCTTTCAGGCTTTCTGGTGCAATAGCACTCCTGCAGCTGCTAAGGCACAGGAAATAAAAACAGTAAGCGGAAAATTCTGATAGAGGAAGTGTCCTGTTTCCTTGTTGGTGCGTAATTTGCTTTAAAAGAGCAGGATAAGACGAATTGAGAATGAGAAAGTACAGTTACATCTATAGTCTGCTTCTGACAATGGCCGTGCTGTTTACCGGGTGCAAACAGGCCAGCGACTTAAAAGCATTCACGGAGGCAAAGTATAGCTTAAAAGAGGTGCAGGACCTGCAGTTGAACGGCGTAGACGTGATGAAGAAGCGTGCAGCGCATGATTTTACGACCAGCGAAGGCGACAGCCTGCTAGCCTCTATTTCTGATAACACGCTGCGGGCCAGCACCACCTTATACCTGCAGGTGCAGATGCAGGAGCCGGAAGAAGTACGGCAGATGACCATTACCGAAATGAAATGGCAACTGCTGGTGGATGGGGAGGAAACGCTGCAGGGTGTGGTGCAGGAGCCCATGAAATTGCGCGAAGGGCTGAATGAACTCCCCATACATACCTCCGTGACAATGTCGGAGCCGGAAGGAATCCGAAATTACGAAGGCCTTTCCAAGCTGATGACGCTGATCTCACAGAAAAAGGACCTGCGCCAGAACCTGACATTCCAGATTAAGCCGACAGTGCAAACCCCCATTGGAGAAATAGAAGTGCCCCGATACATTACTGTATCCGGTCCGAGAAGCAGTTAAGCCGATTCAGAACCTTAAACACAGATGCCAGCCTTACCGGTTGGCATTTTTACTATCAGTAAAACTGTGGCACCATAACTTTCCTATGAAAAGGAGAGCCCAAAACTAGATAAAGGAATTTGGTGCAGGACCCGTTGGAATAACTGGCGAAGAAACTGCAGTGCGGAAAACAGTCGCCTGGTTGTCTTGGAACCAGGAGTGGGCACCAGCAACATCATCAAAGAACTGCATCTCGAAGGGAAAAACATTCTTAACCTTATCCATCATATCCTCCAGGATAATTTTGCTGTGAAAATCCATTGGTTCAACAAAAGCCATCTTCCTGATAGAGGACTCTGTAGCTAACTGAGGGGCATTTACTTCGGTCGCCCATATCTGGTCTGCTGGTGTGATGATGCCTCCTTCCTTGTTGTTTACCAGCCAGAAACTTAACTTTTCTTCTATCGCAATTTTGGTAGCCAGGGAGAGGCCGTGGCGGTAAATTTCAGAAGGAACAATGCCACTTGCCTGTATTACTAAAAGTTTAAGAGAAGAGTTGGTGTAAATCTTCAGTTCTGGTGTATCAAGATAAACCGTTACTTCCTGTGTTGTCTGCATTAGAAGCTGGAGGGTGTAGAATGAAATATTTTCAAGTTACGGCCTTGAACTTTCTGGTGCAAAACAAAGTCGTGTAAAGGTGCCCCAAATTAGGATTTTTTTTGAACAGCCCCCACTTTCAGTGCTCTTTTCTGCCCTACAAGCTGACCTAAAAATAATCCGGCTGTACTTCCCGCCAAACCATACAACATCGGGTTTACCTCAGTGCTGAGGTACAGCGCCAGTAGCCAGACTCCCATTCCTGCCAGCATGGAGGCAATGGCGGCGACTGCATTTGTTTTGCGCCAGAACATGCCAGCCACCAGTGGCACAAACAGGCTCACCAAGCTCAAGGCCGAGGATTCACTCACCAACTCATAGATGTTGCTGCGCAGCAGCGCCATTGCCAGCGAGACTGCCGCAACCAGCAACACACTCAGGCGGGAGAGGCGCAGCAGTCGGGCATCTGTTGCATTTCGCAGAAGGGGGCGCAGCATGTTTTCACTTAATATAGAAGCAGGCGCCAGTATACCGCCACTTGCCGTGCTGATGATAGCAGAAATAAGTGCCCCGAAGAAAAGTACTTTCACGAGCATGGACGTAGAACGCAGAATAAGCCCCGGCACCAGCAGCTGCGCGTCCTGCTGCATCAGCTCCGGGTGCATTTGTTTTGCATAAAGGGCCAGCAGCAGCGGCATAAAGGCTACCGTCAGGTACAAAAACCCGGCACTGACAGAGGCCGCCACCGCCACCCGCTCTGATTTTGCCGACATCACCCGCTGAAACACATCCTGCTGCGGAATGGAGCCAAGCCCAATCGTAATCCAGAGGCCGAAGTAGTTGAGCCAGCTGACAGCACTGCGTTCTTCAGGTACAAACCGGAAGAAGTTATCTGGCAAGCCTGCCCTAACCTCTGTCAGCGGCACTGCCTGCAGTAGCTCCCAGGAGATAAAAATCAAACCACCGATAATCATCACGGTTTGTACAAAGTCTGTGATGGAAACAGACCACATACCCCCCAGAAAGGTATAGCCAATCACGATGCCGCTGCCTATCAGGATACCTCCAACGGTGGATATGCCAAACACCTGGTTCATGACGATACCCAGTGCCACCATCTGCGCCGCAATCCAGCCAAAGTAGGAGATTACCATGAAAAAAGCAGCTAGCTGTTCAGTGGTTCTGTTGTAGTGTACCCGGTAAAAGTCGCCGAGAGTGAGCAGGTTCATGCGGTAGAGCCGCTTTGCAAAGAAAAGTCCCACGAGCACCAGGCACAGCGCCGCCCCAAATGGATCCTCTATTACTCCCAGCAAGCCATGCGAGGCAAACTCGGAAGAGGCACCCAACAGGGTTTCGGATCCAAACCATGTTGCGAACACAACGGTGGTGGAAATGTAGAACGGCAGGCTGCGGCCTGCCAGCAGGAAATCGGTGGTGTTGTGCACACGGCGTGATGCCCAATAGCCAATGCCAATGTTAAAGAGCAGGTAGAGCAGCACGAACAGGATGAGCATAGCAATAGTAGTTTCCTGCTAAAATAAGAAGGAATACTGAATAGGGGCGAAACCATCCGAAACGGAATTAAAAAATAATCAACGAACAGACCTTCGGACGCTTAGCGGAATATTTTGGCAAAGTACTTGCTATAAAATAACAGCTGATAATTACCGTTTTACTTTTACACAGCGCACTTATCCATACAAACTAAACTATGCTATATATAAAGAAACTTACCATTATGTTGGGACTGGTGTTCGCCCCTGTGTTGGGGCAGGTAGCTACTGCTGCTACTGTTGCCACACCGGCTTCTGACGTTACTGCGCCTGCCGATACCCGCGACATTGTGCAGGAAATTATCAATGTAGTGGGGCTGAAGCCACGCTTCGAACTGCGGGCTGCCGACATAGACAATGCTGCGGCAGTAGTTTATAACGGCAAACGGTACATTCTGTACAGCGACAGCTTTTTGTCCAGCATCAACAATGCCGTGCACACTGACTGGGGTGGCGTGAGCATACTGGCGCACGAAATCGGGCACCACCTGAACGGGCACACCCTGTCCAGAAGTGGCAGCAACCCTGAGGATGAGCTGGAGGCTGATGAATTTTCGGGGTTTGTGCTTCGTAAAATGGGAGCAAGCCTGGCAGAGGCCCAGGCCGCTATCGATTTACTCTCAGAAGAAGAAACTTCCCGCACACACCCGGGCAAAAGATACCGCCTGGCTGCCATAAGCAGAGGTTGGAAGAGTGCAAATGACCAGTTAGTCGCTAGTGCCCAGGGGCCGCAGCCTGATCAGCGGGGTATTGTGCCAAGCACCCGCCCGTCAGAGCGCCAGATAGTCTCTGCACAAAGGCCCTCATCCGTTAACACGCAGCCTGTGGCGATGGACAGCCGCAATGTGCTGACGCGTGTGAACTTCACCAAAGCTCCGCGTGAGCAGTTTTATGTGACAAGACGCCTGAACCTGGTGCACATGACCGAGGACGGCGTACGAGTGATAGGTAAACTGGCTAAAACAAATAACCCGGATTTCCCTTACTACTTCGAAAGCAAAATAATGGATACTATATTCATAACTGACGAAGGTTATCTGGTGAATAAGCGAGGGCAGCGAGTAGGCCACCTCTCTTAAAAGACTCCTCTTTTCGGGGGCCACATCTCTAAGAGGTGTGGCCCTTTGTTTTATAGGTTGTATGTGTTTTTATCAATATATTGCTGATAAATTATTTGCCCCACCAAACTGTAGAACTATGCAAAGCTTCCGCTTATCCTTCACTCTGCTGGTGTTATCTTCTTTTTTTGTCTCCTGCGATGGGGGAGGTATGTGCCTGGAAGGAGAGGGAGACGTAGAAACACGCACGCTGAACGTGGCGCAGTTTGACGGAGTAAGTGTAAGTGGCAATTCCCGTGTATTTGTCAGGAAAGGAGAAACCCAGCGGGTAGAGGTGAAGGGGCAGCCAAATGTGCTGGATGAGTTGGAAACCGAAGTCAGGGAGGGGACCTGGGACGTCGGTTTTAACCGCTGCCTCCGTAACCATGAAAAGGTACAGGTATTTATTACTGTGCCGGAAATCCATTCGGCCAGCGTAGGCGGCTCTGGTTATCTGGAACTGGAGGATGTGTTTGAGAGTGACGAATTTAATGAAGAGTCTCGGGCTCCGGCGATATAAAATTGCGGCTGGCGGCCAACAAGCTAAATTCCCGCATCAGTGGCTCTGGCAGCAACAATAGCTTTGACCTGACGTCCAGAGCGGCTGATGTGGATATCTCGGGCTCAGGGAGAGCAGAGGTTAATGTTGAAGAACGGCTGGATGTAGACATTAGTGGCAGTGGACGTGTATACCATATGGGGAACCCAACCGTTAATGCTGATGTATCCGGTTCTGGTAAGGTTGTCAGAAAGTAATGAGGTGAATTCAATATGATTAAAAAGTTTGGAAACTATGCGCTGGTGCTGGCCCTGTTGGTGCTCAGCTTTGCGTGTAAAACTAAGAATGACGTAGAGGCTTTCAAAGAGGCAGAATACAGCCTGAAAAGCGTGGATAGGATAGAAGTGAATGGGGTGAATCTCCTGGCGAAGAAGAACCCGCAGGATTTCTCTTTTAGTGAGGCCGCTCGGCTATTTTCGGCAGTTTCTGAGAATAACCTGAATGCGACCTCTACCCTAGGTCTGAATGTGGCCCTGGGCGAAGGGCAGGAGGAGCGAACCATGACGGTAACGCAGCTGAAATGGCAATTGCTGGTAGAAGGCCAACAGGCACTGAGCGGCCTGGTAAGTGAGCCTGTAGAGTTAAAGAACGGCTTAAATACCGTTACCCTTCGCTCTCCCCTTAAACTGGCAGAGTCGAACGGCCGCCCTGACCTGAACAACCTGCTGCAACTGGCTACGCTCCTGAACCAGGACAAAGCAGCGCGGCCCAAGGTAACGCTGCAGATAAAACCGACCATACTCACTTCGTTAGGCCCTTTTGAATTGCCGTCGTACATCAACATAAAAGACTAAAGAGAAGCCAGGCTGTATGTCTGGCTTTTTTGTGTAGTGAAATTGTGCTTTAGGGGGACTAGTTTTCCTGGCTTTCAAACCTCAAAAAAGCGAGCAACCTTGTCCATTTGTGGCGTAGCTGGCACATTCCTTGTATAAGTTATAACATCGACATGTTTTGAAATTGTAACGGAAGCAAGAAGATGAAAAATAACTCTAAGCAATACAAAGACTCTCATACTCAGCCAGATGCTTCTGGAACCTATATCCGGAATGGTTGGATTCCTACCGTGGTGTATGTGCCAAATAGAGAAACCAGAAAATGGGATGCAGCGCATCAGCCTAAACCTTACCCCAGGTCATGCAGCAGAAATACAAAACGGCAGCATAACTGGGTAGCATGGCCACAGATTTAAAGCTGCCTGTGAGGCGAAAAATGCCTTTTACATTACCTTCGTGTTTGTAGAACTGATTATGAAAAAATTACTAGCCTTTTCCATTATCCTTGCTGTGCCGCTACTAAGCATGGCACAGCGGCCGAAGCTTAACAAAGAGCTGCTGCTAAAAGATGTACAGGTGCTGGCTTCAGACTCTTTAGAAGGAAGGCTCAGTGGCACTGATGGCAATAAAAAGGCACAAGCCTATATCCAGCAGCGTTTTAAGCAGATTGGCCTTCGCCCATTCGGGCAGGATTATAAGCAGCACTTCCGGTTAGAGAGAAAGGAACTGGTGGTAGAGCAGGCGACTAATCTGGTAGGGTATATTCCGGGTAAGTCAGAGAAAGCTATCGTGATTACGGCGCATTATGACCATGTGGGGCAACGGAATGGCGAAATCTATAATGGTGCCGATGACAATGCCTCGGGTGTTGGAGCCTTGCTAGCGGCAGCCTCCCATTTTTCTAAAAGCAAGCCGGACCATACCCTGATTTTTGTGGCCTTAGACGGGGAGGAACTGGGCCTGCAGGGAGCAAATGCTTTTCTGGAAAACCCGCCAGTGCCTTTGCAGCACATTCTGCTGAATGTGAACATGGATATGCTGAGCATAAATGACAAAGGCGAACTTTATGCCAGCGGTGCTTACCATAACCCGCAGCTTAGGCCGTACCTGGAGCGTATCAAACCGCAGCCACAAGCAAAACTGTTGCTGGGACACGATCTGCCGGAGCAGGGGCACGATGACTGGACTTCTCAATCCGACCATTACCAGTTTCATAAGCGGAACATCCCTTATGTATACTTTGGGGTTGAGGATCATCCGCATTATCATAAACCCACTGATGATTTCGTGAACGTGAACACCAGCTTTTATCCGGATGCCGCAGCCCTTGTGATTGATTTTATCAGCCTGATGGATAAAAACGCAGGCAAGCTCACAGCCCCTAAGTAATATCAAAAACCTTTTCAGGCAGGTGCTGACTCAGCTAAATGAGGAGGTGCTTGCTTTTCTTTTTTATGAGCCAAAGCAACCTGGTGCTATGCAGCAGCTAACAAATTACCCTGCTGGTTCCTGTAGTACGATGGTGAAATGTCACCAGTACCTGAACTACCGTGCTTGAGTGCAACGGCTTGATGGTAACATACAACAGCATTAGTACAGGCAATTGGTACATACACCCTCTATTTTTGCCTTAAGACTAATAAATTAAAGCCCTGCCTATAAATCAGAAAATTTTTTGCTTACGGTTGAGTTAAACTTACGTACAGAGACAAATTTAATTTGGCGGCACGACACGCTTTTATTTAAAAACCCTGTCTAATCATATGAAAGGTAAAGTTTACTTTTTCCTGTTATGCTTTTTCCTGATGTTAGGTAGCTTTAAGAGTGCTGAAGCGCAGGCTTTGCGTAACAGGACCAGGGTGAGCACGATGCCGGAAGGTAGACTGGTGTTGGTGGCAGGTGGAGGTGTGGCAGCCGTTAAGAGTGACATCTGCAGTGGGCCAGGCTGTAATAACCTGGGGCTAAGTGTGAGTGGGGGAGCGCTCTTTCGGCTTTCGGAGTATCTGAGCGTTGGTGGTCTGGTGGAGTATGCCCGTTTAGGAGCTACCGGGGCAGATTCACTTCTGGTGCAGCAAGTCTCTTTTCAATCTGATGTGATAGAGTTGGCCGGAACAGTTGTGGTAAACCTGCTGGAAAGCCATGCAGGCACCGCTGGCTATCGTTCTGCACGCAAACGCCTGCTGATACCTTATGTCAGAGCCGGTGCAGGCTTGGCTTACTACAGCCCCACCTCTTTCCCAGGCGAAGGTGATCTTAATACCTCCCAGACAACCTATGATCCGGAGCGGAAGTACCCGGCGTTTACACTGGCCATTCCTTTTGGCGCAGGTGTTCATATTCGTTTGACTGACGCAATCAGTATTTCGCCGGAGTTGGTGTACCGCATCACCACAACCGACCATTTAGACAACATAGGTGCGCGTGCAGGCAGCCCGGAAAACGACCATTACGCTGTTGCGGCAGTAAAAGTGCTGTATACCCCCTTACTCCGAAACAAACTCCTCTCCCGGTAATAAACTGCAGCCTGCATTCCATCAGCTACTTTAATTTAACTACTCTTACTAGCTGCCGTAGAGGAAAGAGCCGCTACTGCTCTCCGGGCGGGTGTGGTGTGCCTGTGTAATCTAAACAACTCCAAAATGAAAGCAGACGATAAAAACAAACTCTGGTGGGTAGCAGCTGGTGCAGGAGCCTTGATGGCTGCAAGGGCCGTTATCAGAAATCTGAGCGCCTACGATTTTAATCACAAAGTAGTGCTGATAACGGGCGGGTCGAGGGGGCTTGGCCTGGTGATGGCACGGCAGCTGGCCGCAGAAGGAGCCCGCCTGGTGCTTTGTGCCCGGGACGAGTTTGAACTGGAAGATGCGCGGATGGAGCTGGCAGGAAATGGCGCAGACGTGCTGGTGCAGAAGTGCGATGTAACCGTGGCGGAGCAGGTGAATGACATGATAACAAATGTGCAGAACGAGTTTGGGCCAATTGACGTGCTCATCAACAACGCTGGCGTCATTCATGCCGGGCCTGTGGCTGAAATGACCCTGCAGGACTTCGAGGAAGCGATAAATATTTATTACTGGGGACCGGTACATACCATTATGGCGGTGATGCCGAGTATGAAAGCCCGCGGTGGGGGCCTCATCCTGAACATATCCTCCATCGGAGGTATAATTGGAGTGCCGCACCTGGTGCCTTACAGTGCGGGTAAGTTTGCACTAACGAGGCTGTCGGAGGGGCTGCGATCCGAACTGATGAAGTACAACATCAGGGTAACCACCGCCACACCAGGGCTGATACAGACCGGAAGCCCGCGCCACGCCCTTATAAAAGGCCAGCACAAAAAGGAGTATGCCATCTTCAAAATACTGGACTCAAGCCCCTTTACTTCTATGACGGCAGAGGCCACTGCTAAAAAGATTCTGGATGCCCTACGCTTTGGAGATGCGCAGGTAACAACTACCTTGCCTGCTAAACTAGGCGCTCTGCTGCATGGGCTTTCGCCGGAGCTGATGACGGATGTGATGGGTATGGTTAACAAGCTGCTGCCCGGTGAAGGCGGAATCGGCAAAGAGAGAGCAAAAGGCTATGAGAGCGAAACTGACCTGTCGATGTCACCTTTAACTGAGCGGACACAGGAGGCAGCAAAGCGTAATAACGAATAATAGCTTAATAAAATACACTATTTATTATTTGCCTTGTCTCACTTAGGCAGGGCACGGGAAAACAATGGAGATAAAGAAAAGAGAAAGAGCCTACGATGGCTACTTTAAAATAAATAAACTAACAGTTGAGCAGGAAGGGCAGACCTTTACAAGGGAGCAGTTTAATCGTGGTAATGCCGTGTGTGCCCTGGTGTATGATACCCAAACTCAGGAGTACATTCTGACAAAGCAGTTTCGTATAGGTGCCGAATCGGAGTTGGTAGAAGTTGTGGCAGGTATGATAGATGAAGGAGAGGAGCCAGAGCAAAGCATCAGGAGAGAAATAGAAGAGGAGATAGGCTACCATGTTAATAAGTTACAGCAGCTTTACACTTTTTACTCGTCGCCGGGCGGCACCACCGAAAAAGTTACTTTGTTTTATGCAGAGGTGTCGGAGCAGCACACAGCGGGTGGCGGAAGTGCGCATGAGAATGAGTACATAGAGATAGTGCGGTACTCAGCACAGGAACTGGAGAACACAGAATTCCAGGATGCCAAGACGATTATTGCGCAGCAGTGGGCAAAGCTACAGCAGAGGTAAAAGGGTAAAGCCAAGCTTATGCCTGCTTTACCCGGTTGTTGTCTGAAGTATTGTTAGTCTGTGGTGTTGCGCAACATGTCTTTTGTGTCGGCACTTCCCTCCAGGGCCAGGTATTCCGCCTGCAGCGTCCTGATTTTTAGTTTATCACTTGTTCTCAGGTCGCCCTCTATTTGGCGGCGGCGCTGGTTGAGTTGGCTGTAGACATGGTCTACATAGTCCCAGTCGTCCTGCGTCCAGTTGCTGCGCTTGGCTCTTACTTCACCCATAAAAGTAAGGTATGCCTCCCGTATATTCTCAGGCTGGATTCTGTTTAAGTTATTATACTCATCCAGAAGCTGGTTTCGCCATTGTGCCACCTTCGCAGGGTCAAGGGGTTGCTGCTGGCGGCGTTCCTGCCGTTCTTCCCAACGCTCGTAACGGTTCTGTAAACTTCTGAACTCTTCTTTTGATTGTTCAGAAAGGCTATCGAATTTCTGCTCAAGCTTTGCGTTGCGTTCGCGTAGTTCTTCCCGCACCTGTGGCCACTCCCGGCGGATAGCAGTATCTCCCCGCTCTGTCTGCCTGTTCAGCCAGGCGCGGAACTCCTCCAGTTCATCTTCCGCTGTATTTCCGGTCTTTACTACCCGAACAGTATCGTTACTTTCTGCTGTATCTACTGTTATCTCTTCTGTAGTTTCTACTTCGCGGCGGCCTTCGCAACTCCAGATCGCAAAGCCTAAGCAGAGTAAAACTGTATATCGCCATGTTGATTTCATAGTATCCATTTTATCTGGTCTAAAAGAAAATTTCTTTGCTCTATGTACGAAAAGAGCTTGTATAAGATAACTACAGGCCCACTAGCGTGTAGCCAAAGGATTTGAGGCGGGTATAACAGGCTTGTCCTTACTAATACCATCGCCATAGGAGTAAAACCTGTTAATAGTAACAGGCAGTTTGCCCCGTGCCGGTATTTTGCCGAAAAGGAGCTTTGCTGCGGCCTCCTGGGCATGGAAGTGGGGCTGGTACGCTAATAACAGCCCCCTGCTCTTTTCAATCCCCGGAAACTGGTTCAGAGCATAGGCATTATCGAAAAGAGCGATGATGGCCCTGTCGGAGCTGGCTAGCTTTTGCACCAGCGCTGTTGCCTCTTTAGAATAACCCAGGTTGTTGCTCGGCCGGATGCTGGGTCCGTACAGCCCCACCAACACCACATCATACTGCTGAAGCTTTTGCCAGAGCTTTTTTGTTTCCTTCGCCTTGGCTTTGCGTGAAATAATAAAGTCAGTAGTGGTGGCCCGTTCCTTTACTTCCCGCTGAAAAGCCATTGTGCGCCGGGCACCAATAGCAAGTGTCGCAATCCGAAGGCCGCGCTTCTGCTTTACCGGCACCATGCTTTTCCTGTTGTTGAGGAGTGTTAAGGCTGCCTCGGCAATGGCACGGTTTGTACTGTCGGCCGCTGCGGGGTTCAGGTCCTCATACAATGTGGCTAACTCAATAGGCTTATAGTTGTCCAGGCCCAGCCACTGCTTGGCAGCAAGCACGCGTTTGCAGCGGCGGTCAATTTCCTCCTGGTCCAGGTAGCCTTGTGCAATGGCTTGCTTAATTGCACTGATGGCTTTGGGCACGCTGTTGAGACGCTCCAGCACATCGTTGCCAGCCATAAGGGCACGTGCCTCCGCCACACCGGGTTCAAAATACTTTGTCACGCCTTTCATCACCATCGCATCGGTAAAGACCAGCCCCTCAAACCCCAGTTCCTTTTTTAGCAAGCCGGATACTATAGGTTTAGATAAAGTAGAGGGTAAGTTGGCACTGGAGTCGAGTTGCGGAATATGCATGTGGGCTACCATTACGCCACCCACGCCATGGTTAATCAACTCCTGGAAGGGGTATAGCTCCAGCGAGTCCAGGCGCTCCCGGTGAAAAGGAATGACAGGCAGGTCAAGGTGCGAGTCTACGTCGGTGTCGCCATGCCCGGGGAAATGTTTGGCCACGGCAATAATGTCATTCTCCTGCATCCCCCGCATATAGGCCAGGCTTTTTGCCGTCACATCCAGCCGGTTTTCACCGAAAGAGCGGTAGCTGATGATGGGGTTATTCGGGTTGTTGTTGATGTCGGCAACAGGTGCGAAGTTTACGTGCATGCCAAGCCGCCTGAATTCTGCTGCTACCTGGGCCCCCATACTATAGATGAGGCCATTATCGGCCACGGCGCCCAGCATCTGCTGGAAAGGGTATTGCACCGTGCTGTCGAGCCGCATGCCTATACCTGTTTCCGCATCCATCGAAATCAGCAGGGGCACTTTGGAGGCTGTCTGGTATTTGTTCGTGAGGATGGCTTGCCGAACGGGTCCGCCCTGGAAGAAGATTATGCCTCCCACCTTATAACGCTTTACCAGGTTCAGCACATCCGCTTCATATTGAGGCCCCTGGTCCGAGAATGCTTCTATTACAATCAACTGGGCAATACGTTCCTCAGGAGTCAGGGTATTAAAAACAGAATCAACCCAGAAAGAGGAGGTGTCCTGCAAGGCTGTTATCAGGGAGGTTGGGCGTACGTACGGTATTCGTTCTGCAGGTCGCTCAACAGGAAAGAAAGCCTCCTGCCTGTCTGCACCTTCCTGATGACCCGTTTCGGAGCTTTCGCAGGCAAACAGCAACAGTGGTAGCCATGCCAGCGTTAACCAGCAGAACATGCGTTTAGCAGAATATGAATGTATGGTATGTGTCATTTTTTAACTGGTTGCACTTCTTGCCTCTCATTTGGGGGTATCCGTGTTGCAAATAAATCCAAAGCCGGTGGTATAGGCAATACCACCCTTTGAATACACTAAGCCAATACACTACGTTAGAAGCACACAAGTAGGTAAGGTAATGTATACTGCTTTTTGTTCATTAACTTTATCTTTCATAAAAATGAAGGAGATATCACACGCTTATTTCTCTGCACACCTCTATGCCAGTATTTTTATCTGAAAAAGATACCTATGATGATCTGCAAAACCAGAACATACACTTTGGCTACAGTTTCCTGCCCGGCACCCTCTTTGTGGGGCTTCTGGCGCTTATCAGCCTGCTCAGCTACCTGACAGATGCCAGCCTGAGTTGGCTGGGGGTACTGCCGCGTAATTTCTTTGGCTTGATAGGGGTAGTAACTGGTCCGCTTGTGCACAGTAACCTGCTGCACTTGCTTTCCAATTCTTTCCCGCTGGTGCTGCTGTCTGGGTTCATTCTCTTCCTGCACCGCCTCACAGCTCCACGGGTCATTGTGCTGGTGTATGTGCTGAGCGGCATCCTGACGTGGTTTATCGGGCGGCAGGCCTACCATATCGGGGCGAGCGGGGTGGTGTACGGAATGGCCGGCTTCCTGCTGTTTAAGGGCTTTTTGCAACATAACCGCAGCTCAATGGCAGTGTCGCTGGCTGTGCTTTTTTTGTATAGTGGCCTGTTCTATGGCCTGTTCCCAAACGAGGAGCATGTGTCGTGGGAAGGGCACCTGGCTGGATTGATAGCTGGCCTTGTGGCAGCTATTGTGTATGCAGAAGGCAAACCGCAGAGGGCCGATCAGAAACCTATTGAGCCAGGGGTGGTGCAGCGCCACATGAGCAACACGATGGGTGCCCATTACCATTATTTCGGCATTCATTATGCAGTGCGGGAGCAAAAAAAAGACACAACCACCTATACCTACACATTGAACCCTGCCACAGGTACTGCTCAAATGCCAACCAAGCGTCCTTCTGTTTCGTCTAAGAAATGGAAATAAAGGATCAACAAGAAGCATGACTGAAGAAGAGCAGTACCAACCGCACCATAGCAAGAGGGAACACCGGCGGGGAGACTATAACCATCCACAGCCACAGGAGGAGCCGGTAGAGACAAGCGACGACCAGCAGGGTGATGAGGATGATTATAAGCAAAGCAAATGGCCGTTGATTATAACGGGTGTCCTTATCGGAGCACTTATTGCCTCTTACTTTATATTCCCAAACTTTCAGCGGGAGGTGCAAAACGCCTGGACTGTGCTGACAAGCGGAGATGAACAACGCATCTCAGAGTGGGTAAGCCAGTTCGGGTTCTGGGGCCCTTTCTTTATTGTGTTAGCCATGGTAGCGCAAATGTTCCTGCTGGTCATCAATGCGGTGGCGCTCATGTTGGTGGCAATCATTGCTTATGGGAGTTTCTGGGGATCCCTTATTGCCATAACGGCCGTGGCAGTAGCCTCTACTATAGGCTACTGGATTGGACATGGCGTGGGAGAGGTTGGTGTAAGTAAACTGATTGGCCGGAAAACAGAAAAGAAAGTAGTTAAGTTTGTCGATAACTATGGCACCTGGGCTGTTTTCATTGCCCGCATTTCTCCTTTTCTGTCGAATGATGCGGTCAGTTTTGTGGCTGGTTTGGCCCGGATGGGCTATTTCAAATTTATGGGAGCGACACTGGCGGGAATTGTGCCCCTCACTATCCTGCTTGCCTGGCTTGGGGAAAACAACGAGCGCCTGAAAACAGGTCTGATCTGGGTTTCTGCCGTCAGCCTTGCAGCGTTTATAGGATACGTGGTGTACGATAAATACATCAAGAAGAAATAAAGGGAGTTAGAAGCCAAACAGGGTGTGCTCCGCCCTTCACACCAGCCTTATCCTCCTCTTCTCCTTCGCTGCAGTTTATAGCAATGCCACCAGCTTTTGGGGTGGTGCTAAAATCCTTTGGCATGTTCCACAGGCAGGGTTACATTTCAGTTGATTTTCCACATCTGCCCGTTTCTAATTTCATCCAATTCATTCAAGGTAAAGTCAGGGGAGGTGCTTCTATATAGTAATTTTCTATTTACAAGTTTATATAAATTATTATTAAAATAATAATGTAGGAAAAAATGGCGAAAAATGGGCTTTAATGCTACCTGCTGCGACAAAATAAAACCATTCTATTTTCCTGTCGTTTAAGCGGGTTATTGTTATAAAAATCGATGTTCCACGAAAAGGATAAGTATGTTTAGAACAAAATTACTCGCCGCTTTATTTTCAATTGTGTTGGCTGTGGCTGAAGAATTTTCCTTGTTCAACGAAGAATCCCTCGAACCGAAAATCGAAGAAAATGAGAAAACACTCGCATTGCGTTTAAAGGAACCTGAACGCACCATCAAAAAAATCAAAAAAGCAGAGTCCGAAGAACCACCGGTTGAAATAATAACAGTTTCCGCCTCCGTTTACTTTCCTGTGCCCGGGCAGACAGATGCCACGCCCTTCATCACGGCAGATGGTTCCCGTATCAACCAAAAAAATCCTAAAAAGCACCGTTGGATAGCGGTATCGCGAGACCTTCACAGCCGCTGGGGCGGTAATATCAGCTACGGTGATTCCCTTGAAGTTACTGGTCTTTCCGATGAACTGGATGGCCTGTATGTAGTGCGCGACATTATGAACCGCCGCATCCGCAACCGTATTGATATACTGGTAGGGGAGAAAGACAAAGTGATGGGTTTCTGGGAAGAAGTTCAGGTTGCCAAGCTTAACTAATACCTGCCTGACCGGCGTTTGAACGAACTGGTACCTGCGCCGTACTTTATGCAGCATTGTTCTCATCACAAGGGATGCGTAATGTGAAGGTATGGCGAAAGACAACAAGCAAAATGGTGCTGCAAAGCAGGAGTTGGAGAAGGAGCGATATGAGCTGCTGAACAGACTGCAGGATGCACTTGAACTGCCAATGGTGGTGCTCGGATTTATCTGGCTGGTGCTGCTGGTGGTAGAGTTTATATGGGGCTTAAGCCCTGTGCTGCAGCTTATCAGCAATATTATCTGGGTTTTATTTATCCTGGACTTCGCCCTTAAGTTTATCCTGGCGCCTCACAAATTGCTTTTTCTGCGCCACAATGTGCTCACTACTGTTTCGCTGGCAGTGCCTGCATTGCGCCTGTTTCGTATTACACGGGCCTTCAGGCTCATCAGCACGGTGCGGGCTACGCGGGGGCTGCGGCTGGTAAAAGTGGTGGGTTCTATTAACAGGGGCATGCGCAGCCTGGGCAAGGCTATGAAACGCCGCGCCTTCGGCTATGTGGCAACCCTTACCCTGGTAGTGGTAACTGCGGGTGCGGCAGGCATGTATGCCTTCGAGAGCGAGCACGGGCTGAAAACCTATGGAGAGGCTGTCTGGTGGACGGTGATGCTGCTGACGTCTATCGGCAGCGATTATTTTCCCATAACACCGGAAGGACGGGTGCTCTGCCTGTTGCTGGCCATGTATGGCTTTGCGGTGTTCGGGTACTTTACAGCTACCCTGGCCACTTTCTTCATAGACAGGGATGCTGGCAGCGAGGAGGCAGAGGTAGTAGGGGCAAGGCAGGTAAAGGCATTGCACCAGGAAATACGGCTGCTGCGGGAGGAACTGCAGGCAGTAATGCACCAACAGCAGGGCAGGCCTCCGGAACAACACAATACCCCACCAGAAGTGTAACTGCAAATTTGACGGCTTTAGAAGATTGTGTATTTTCGGCTGTTTAACAATGAATATCCCAAAGCATGACACACGAAGAAGCCGTAGAAATACTGAACAGCATGACGACCAGCGAAAGCCTCCTGCGCCACGCCCGCACTGTGGAGCTGGTGATGCAGGCTTATGCCACAAAAATAGGAGAGGAGCAGGGCAAATGGGCCATTACTGGTCTGCTGCATGATGCCGATTATGAAGCTTACCCGGAGCAACACCCTAACGTAATTGTCAGCCTGCTGCGGGAGCGTGGAGAAGAGGAAATAGCGCATGCCATTTCAGCACACTACACGCACTGGGGCGTGAGCTACGATACTGTACTGGACAAGGCCTTGATTGCGTGCGACGAGATTACGGGTTTTGTAGTAGCCTGTGCACAGGTAAGACCTGATCGGTTGCAGGGGCTGGAGGCGAAATCGGTGATAAAGAAGCTGAAGCAGAAAAGTTTTGCCGCCTCCGTAGACCGCGAAGAAGTACGTAAAGGGGCGGAGTTGTTTGGAGTAGACCTGACCGAGCATATCAGCTTCATTATCCAGGTGCTACAGCAACACCAGGAGGAGCTCTCTTTGCAGCCCCAACCCAGCAGCACGCAAGGCTAAATAACAGGAGCAGCTACAATAATAGCTGCTCCTGTTATTTTACAGCATATAATCCTGCAATATCTCCAGCCCCTCTTTATCGCTCTGGGCTTCCACTATTTCGTTTATAACAAACTGAATTTCCTGTTCGGTCCAGTTCTCTTTCTCGGCGGCTTTCACAAACGTGTCCAACGCTGCAAACCGGGTTCCTGCTGTGGGTGCCGGAGCCTTTACTTTCTTTCTGATGCGCATGGTAGAGTAATTTTTCTGCAAATGTACGAAGCCTTTAACTTTGGGTGAATGCGGTAAAGGCTTTGTTCCTGTTACACAGATATTAAGCTTTTCTGTTTTCTTTCTTTTACTGCCCTATAGCCCCGCCTGTACCCGTTCCTGCTTAACCCTTTGTTCTTTTGACCGTTGAAATGAAGGTACCTATTCGCAGAAACACTCTATGGAGAAACAGATATTTACGTTTGATGAGCTTCAGCAACTCGATGATCTAACCATTATGCACTATGCCATTCCTGTTATTGTGCTGTCGGTGGTGGCAGAGTGGCTTGTAGGTGTCTATAAAAAGCGTAACTATTACCATAAAACAGAGTTTTTTTCAGCGTTAACCATAGGTGCTGTCAATACCGTCCTGAGCGGGCTGCTAAAAGTGTGGCTCTTTGGTGTAGCACTGGTGGTGTATAACATGGTGCCCTGGGCTATGCCAAGAGAATGGTGGGGCTTCATCGTCTGCTTTGTAGCCGTGGACTTTTGCCGTTACTGGGCTCACCGCATTGCGCATGAGCAGCGCTTCTGGTGGGCAACGCATGTTACCCACCACTCTTCAGAAAGAATGAACTTCTCGGTTTCTTTCCGCACCAGCTGGACACAGCATATCAAGTTTATCTTTTTTGTTCCAGTGCCGTTTTTAGGTATCGACCCGTTCACGTTTTATATCTGCCACCAGGTGGCGGTGCTGTACCAGTTCTTTGTGCACACGGAGCTGGTAAAAAAGCTGCCGGCACCTATCGAGTACATCTTTGTCACCCCATCGCACCACCGGGCTCACCATGGCTCTAATCCGGAATACATAGACAAGAACTACGGCTCTACCTTCATTATTTGGGACAGGATGTTCGGAACCTTTGTGCCGGAAGAAAAGAAGCCAATTTATGGCCTGACCAAACCTGTGAAATCGTTTAACCCTGTATACCTTGTATTTCATGAATGGGTAGATCTTGTGAAAGACCTGAAGCATACCAAATCATTGAAAGAGGTGTTCCGTATGCTTTTCAGCCCTCCCGGAACCATTATAACAGAGCACCAGCAAATGAGCATGCTGGCACAGCCAGAGCAGGAGATAATAAGTGAAAAAGAAGATGAAAAAGCTATCTACAGGCCAAATGGCACCGCGGGTGCGGCCTGAAGAGAAAATTAGAAACAGAAAAGCACGGCGTCAGCCGTGCTTTTCTGTTTCTGTAAATCCATAGAACAACTCATCTTCACCGGTCTGTTTGGTAGGTTACCAGCAAACAGGCACAACAGTGGCCTCCGGTACACAATTAGTGTGTGATACACTAATAACTTTCCTGGTTTAGCGGACTCTGCTGCCGCGAGGCAGGATTGCTTTGCGCTTCGCGTGGAACCCCCATTTTCTCTTCCCTCCTCTGCTGGTATTGCTGGAACTGCAGGGGCGTGAGCACATCCTTTATCTGGGAAAGCCTTGTCTGGCTGATGATATCCATCTGCTTTACAATTTTACGGGGCTCCTTCTGATACCGTGCTTTGGCCGCCTCCGCATTTTGCATGCTGCTGAGGTTGATGGCTCTGATTTTCTGTGTTTGTTCCGGGGTAAGGCGCAGGTTTTTGGCCATACCTGCCGTTATTTCATCCGCACGCTGCTCAAGCGATTTAGTACCCGCCTGTGCGGCTGTAGGCTGCTGTTGTGGAGCAGCCTGGCCCTGTGCAAAGGTGGCTGTGGTGGCAAGTGCAAAAAATAAAGCAAAGGCTAATTTCTTCATATCATCAGTTTTAACTTCTCGTGGTCCAGAACAATTTTCGTTCCGGTTTATACCTGAAGCAGTTTTTTAACAAAGCCGCAGGAGCTATCGTTCTACACCTAACGTTAACTTTCGTTGTGAAAGTATACTTTGTAGAAGTGCATGCCCCGCTCCTGATCAAAGCCTCGCTCTACATACTGCTCGCTTTGCTCGGGATTATAGCCGCTGAACTTTATCTCGATCTGTGTATCCAGCTTAATAAAGTTGCGGAACTTGCGTTTCATGTTGCGCACCGTGTTCTTGTTTATGGCGAAGTCAGTGAAGCCTTCAATGTCGCGCTCTTCTGCAAAAGCCTGACTGTAGTCTTTGAAGCGTTCTTTTGTTTCCGGTTCATCTATCACACTGCTCGTAAACTCTTCCAAGTCAAACGTCTCACTTTTGGAAAAATAATCTACGGAGCGACTGATAAAATCGACCTGAGCTTTTTTACTTTCTGTTTTGGCAAAAACTTCCTCCGAGAAGTCCTTGCACAGGTTCAAGGCAGCTTTGGTATTGAAGTTAGTGTCCTTCAGTTCTGTTACGTTAAGGAAATCCTCTTTCCAGAAAACAGCATCCGTACTGTTGGCATCTACTAATTTTACCCTGAATCCGTCTTCTGCTTCAATGTTAAAGATCATGCAGCCTTTGTCTACACCTTTCAGGTTCACACCCGAGTGGTAGTCCACGTTCAGGTCATCGTCGTTATCCTGGAAAGTCAGGAAGGTGTCTTTGTTTTCTGATTTGAAGATGCCAACGGCATCCACTATCTCATCCTCCATCACACAGCCTGCAAAGTGTACCACGTAAAGCTCGCCGCTTTTCACCTTCGGGTGGTCAGACTGCTCGTACAGGTGGTTGAGGATGTGCACAGAATATTCAAAGAATTTAGATGGTTCACTGAAAATCAAAGCTGAATAAGCGAACATCTCATTCAGGGCAATGTCGGAGGTGTGCGTAAACCGGAAAAACTCCTCCTGCTTAAAAGGTGACAGGAAGTAGTTCAGGAGCAGGTCAGACAGCTGTTCATCGCGTAAATCTACCGCTTCCCTCGAGGCGACAACACCTTCTTCTTTTGCTTTGTTACCTACCCGGTGTATGGCCAGTTGCTTCAGGCGTACCTGTGTTTTTTCGTTCATCTCTTACATCCTTCTGTTGCGGCTGCAAAGCTACTATTTTAATTTTTGTGGATGGAAAAATTGCACAGCCAGGTAACTGTTCTTTTGCGTTGCAGTTTAAATATATAACTCAGCTGAAAGTCTTCGTAAGATACAAGCAGAAAAGCATGCGCTACTAAACTACACGAGCCTATGGAGCCAAACATAATTGCCCCACCGCCCTGGTCCTTAACCGGAGAAGGCATTGTGCTGCTCTACCACTTTCCGGAGGAGTTTAACCGGCAGTTTGGGTTTATGAGAGACTTCCAAATCAAGGGATATAAAGGCTGGTTAGGCGCAGTGATGCTGGTGGAGTATAAAACGGCAGATGTGGGGGCCTACTTTGAGCTGCTCTACATCCCTGGTTTCTTTTCTATAAAGGGCAAACTAACTTTTTCCGTATCCAAAATATATGTTTCCAGTTACGACAGCGCCTGGAACGGAAGAGAAAACTGGGGTATACCAAAAGAAATGGCGGACTTTACCCTGATAAAGCGACCAAATGGCGAAAGGTTGTATGAAACAGAGGTGAACGGGGAGCTAATATGTGCAGCACACGTGAAGCCCTGGAGCCCGGCAGTACCTTTTTCAAATAAAATGGTACCCCTGACACGTATTGTGCAGGAGTTCCAGGAACAGTTTCTGCTGACCCGGCCCATAGCGTCCGGGCACATTCAGCTAGCCGCTTTAAGGCATGTGGCCGCAGCCCCAGATTTTTTCCCTCCTGTTCATCAACTGCAGCCCCTGGCGACGCTGTGCATCCCTGATTTCAAGATGACTTTCCCTCAGCCTGACGTGCTTTAAGTAAACGCCGGTCATAAAGTTGTTTTAACCTAAAGAGGTTCGGGTTTGTCTGCTTCTCAAAAAGCTTTCTCACAGGCGTGTATTTTCTGTGTATTGCAAGCCGGTTGGTTCCCACCTTTTTCCTGATACTTCACATCATCTGCAGCTATTTCTAATATAAGTTGGCTTATTTTTATTTTCTTGTTGTTGATAATGAGTTGTTTATAAAATATTTAAAACAGGCATGGCATCTTTTGAACTTTTCTGGCACGATTATTCCATTCTGAACAGACAAGCAGCGCAGCTTAGAAACAGATAGGGTAAGTTTAAAAGATTACAGTCATGAAAAAGATATTTTTACTGATAGCGGTTGCGTTTGCCTTTGCAGTAAGTGACGCAAATGCACAAAAAAGAGCAGGTTATATAAACCCCTCAGAGCCATATAATACACAGAAGCAGCAAACTGCAGTGCGATTTGGAATAAGAGCAGGCTTGAACCTTGCGGATTGGGAAGGCGAAACCATACAAAGTGTGCAGGATTTAGCTGACATGGCGGGTGGTTCAGTTTCACAGCAAATGCGTCAGGGCTTTCATGCAGGAGGATATGTATCCATACCGGTATTACCGGGATTTGACATTGAACCGGGGTTGCAGTATTCTCAAAAAGGTACTGTGCTGACAGCTACCATTCCGATAGAGCAGATAGAGTTCCTGAATACGAATGTCACTGTCACGAACAAAGCGGAGTACCTGGATTTACCCGTGCTGGCGAAAGTTTATGTAGGTGATGGTTTCCATATCTATGCCGGTCCACAGGTATCATACCTGTTGTCTAATAAAGTAAAAACGGAGGCAGGTGCTTTAGGGATCAAGGCGCTGAACCAGGAGTTTGATGTGAAGAACAATTTCCGTGAGTTTGATGTGGCCGTTTCAGGTGGTTTAGGCTACCGGTTCACGAATGGCATTAACCTCAGTGCTGGTTACGATTACGGCCTTAACAGCGTGGACGCCAATGGTAGCTTCGATACCTTTAACCGTGTTGTAAAAGCCTCTGTTGGTTTTACTTTTTAAAAAATGAAGTTTAGTGTTTTGGGACTGTATTGGGCTACTGCTTTGCGGTAGCCCAAACTCATATAAAAGCACAGGCCCCGTCTTTCACAAAAAGACGGGGCCTGTGCTTTTATAGCCTGCTATCAGTAACTTTGGTTTTTGTATGGGAATTTCTTGGAAGAATTGCGCATCAGGGCATTGGTAAGCGATTGCCTGCTGCTGCCCACGCTTCCGGAGGCAACAAAGTCATATTTCCACATCAGGTCACTTGGGAGCGAGGTACCTACTGTGCATCTCGATGAAAAAAATTTAAAGCAAAGCTCCATTGTGGACGCACAGCCTGTAACCCTGACTGTGTATGTTAATGATTTCTACGGTAGTATCCTCTTTTAAAAATTTTCGGAGTTTGGCGATGTATACATCCATGCTACGGGCGGTAAAGTAGCTGTCTTCGTGCCAGATCTGGTGCAGGGCTTCTTCGCGGGGGAGCACGTCGTTCAGGTGCTGGCAGAGCATGCGCAGCAGTTCAGCTTCTTTAGGAGATAACTTTTGCTCCTTGCCTTGCCGGATGAGGAGGCGCAGCTTTGGCTGGAAAAGATACTGGCCAATGGTAAATTCTGACGGCTCTGGTTTTACCGCTACAGCCCCGGCTTTACGATTCAGTATAGCCCTTAGCTTGCACAGCAGCACCTCCGAGTCAAATGGTTTGGTGACGTAGTCGTCAGCTCCGATTTTGAAACCCTCCAGCATATCTTCTTTCAATGTTTTGGCGGTCAGAAAGATGAGCGGCACATTGGGGTTTAGCTTCTTTATGTCACGGGCAAGGGTGAAGCCATCTTTCTCCGGCATCATCACATCCAGTATGCAAAGATCGTATGTGTCTTTTCGGAAGGCCGTCAGACCTTTACACCCATCGCTGCAGAGCGTCACTTCATAATCGTGCAGTTCAAGGTAGTCGCGCAGCACAATGCCAAAGTTAGGGTCATCCTCAGCCAGGAGTACTTTTATCACCGGTTCTGCCATGGTCTTGCAATTTTAAATAACTGAGTTTTGAATGTCTGAATGAAAATATGGGATAAATGATGAGTTGCTGAATTATGATTCCTGATTATGATAAAACAGAACCGGAGTGCTGTTTTATTCAAAATTCAGTTATTCGGCCACTCAGAATCAACGCAAGGGCAGGAAGATCTCGAACCTGCTGCCTTTGCCCAATTCACTCTTTAGTTTAATGTCGCCGTGGTGCGCCTGAACAATGGCTTTTACATAACTCAGGCCAAGGCCAAAGCCTTTTACATTGTGCAGGTTTCCGGTAGGCACGCGGTAAAACTTCTCAAACACCCGTTGTTGCGTATCCTTGCTCATGCCAATGCCTTTGTCTTCTACAGCAATCAGGATGCCGCCGTTCAAGTTTTTAGTTCGCAGCTGGATGTCTGGTGAAGCAGGAGAATACTTATTGGCGTTATCGAGGAGGTTACAGATAACGTTGTAGAGGTGTACCTCGTCAGACTGTAGCTCATGCTGCAGGGCGTCCAGCTGCACGTTTACCTGCCCCAACCGTTGCTCTACCTGTAAGCGGATCCCCTCTATTGCTTTCATAATGAGTGTGTGCACGTCAATGGGCTGCAGGTTCATCTTAAACTCGTTCTTTTCGAGCAATGCAATTTGAAGCACATTTTCCACCTGCGAATTCATCCGTTTATTCTCTTCTCTGATAATGCGGGTATAGTACTTTATCTTATCCGGGTTCTCATATACTTTCGGGTTGACAATAGAGTCCGTAGCCAGTGAAATGGTAGCGATAGGAGTTTTAAACTCATGCGTCATGTTGTTGATGAAGTCGTTCTTCATCTCCGACAGCTTCTTCTGTTTGTAAATGATATGGATGGTGGTACCGAACGTAGCTATGATCACGAGTGTGAAAAGAGCTGATAACGCCAGCATTCCCCAGAGCGACTTCATAGCGTAGGCTTTACTGTCGGGGAAGTAAAGCCCGAGGTAATCCGGTTTATCAAATATATCATTGGGAAAAAGAGTGGCTTTGTAACTTGGCAGGTTTTGGTTTTTGATGGCGTTAATGTTCTGCGCGGCCACTGTATCGGCCTGGCCGGCAACTACCCAGTACCCGAAACCAAGAGAAATGCCCTGCTGTTGCAACTCAGCCTTTAGCAGGTGCTGCAGGACATGCAGGTTCAGGCGCTGCTGCAAGGGTTCGTCTTTTACAGCATACTCCACCACCATTTTCTGCACTACATCATTCAGCATGTCTTTCTTTATCTCTATTTTTTCAATATCGGAGACATTTGTTTTTGCGTTAGGCACCTTCAAGGGGTTTGCGTTGGAAGAAGCATTTCCTTCCGTTATGATCTTAATCGGCTTTGCCACTTTGGATTCCTGCAATACTGCAGCCCCCCTCAATGGCGCTGTTACCCTTGTGGGAGTGGTTTCTCTCCAAGTGGCGGCGGAAACCTCATTTTCTGGGCGCGCTGTAGTCAGGCGGCGCAGGTAGATCTGCTTCGCTGTATCTGAAAGGAATACAAAGATGCTATCGTTGCGCACATTTATAGAAGATACACCGGCAGGTTTAATTTCTATCGGTAGCCTGCCAGGTTGCTTCATCCGGTATAATTCAGCAGCAAGAAAACGTAAGGTGTCAACAGAAATATGTATAGCCTGCTTGTGCTGTGTCCTGAAAATTAAAGCGGCTGAATCTGCCCGTCTCGTGTATTCCTTTACTTTCTCCCACTGGAACACAGTGTCTGTTAAAGGCTTTTTCCCCTGCACCATTTTTCTGAGATGCACGGTATCTGGCTTACTCCTGGCTATGTTGAGGTAAGAACCGGAGGCGGGTACAGAGGCTGCAACACGTGTGGTAGTCATAACTCTGGCTTGCTCTTTCAGGTGCTTTTCCCTGGTTACCGGGTCTTCGGGGCGGCGTTGAATCTTTATACTTCCCGTTGGGGATACAAGAATATAATCAGCAGGTGCGGTGCCATATATGGGACCAGCGTCACTGTAAGTTACCCCACCTCCTGTTGCCTTTGCCTTTCCGTGAGGGGCAGGAACAGGAACTTTGAAGACTTCAGGCTGTGGTTTCGGCGCTTGTGCAGGAGGCTTTGCAGTTTGCTTTGCAGGTTCCGGAAGAGGCTGTACGCGGGTTTGCTCTGTTGCTGGGGCCGGTGTAGCAGTGGTGTCTAAAGGTGTGGCTTGGGAAGGTTTGTTCAAAGAAGCCATCTGGCCTGCTACCACCGAAACGGCTTCATGGGTTTCGAGCTTTTCCACCACTTTTGTGAGGGCAGCGTTCACACTGCGGTCAAACTGCTCCTGCTTTACTTTGATGGCATCGTTTATCCAATACAATTGCAGCCCTACCACACCCAGCAGGGAGATGCTCATCAGCACGATAACGCCTAAAATAGTATGCTTGCTCACAAAACAAATGTACGTTTTTGAAACTGCCGGTGCTCTTCTTTAACTTTTCTTTAACCTTTTTAACAGTGCTTTAACATTTACTTCAATATGTATGGTAAGTGGTTGAATATAAGGGGTAAAGAAGAAGTAAAGTACAAATACAAGCCGGCATTGTCAAGGCAAGTGGTAAGCTGTGTTAGTAGCCTGCTTATATCAAATTTAACTTTTCTTTAACAGACTTTAACTTCGCCTTAACCAAAAGAAGAAGCTAAAGGACGTAATTTTGATCAAGAACTTAAAGAACAGAAGCATGGATACTGTAACTACTCTTCTCCTGAACATGGTAAAAGCGGCAATAGCCTTTTTACTGACTTTTTTCCCCCTCCAGCACACGGCTGCACAGGATGCGGGGGCGGAGCAAAAGACAACACTGCGCATTAAGATGATAAAAGAGGTAGACGGTAAAGTACAGGTAACCGACACTACGGTACAGGCAGAGGACCATGCGGCACTGCCTGGTTCCATAAAAGGCTTGAAAGTGGATACAGCTATGCTCCGGCGGCTGAATGCCGGCCTTTCGGTTTCAGTAAGACCCGACACAACAGTGGCCATGACCAACTTAAGAAAGTTGGTTGTTGATGCGGAGCACCTGAAACCAGACACAGCTGCGTTTCATGCCCTGCATGGTGGTAAAGTGAAAGCGTTCCGGATGCACGGAAACCGGAGTGCAGCAGACCGGGAGGCTATGGTTGCCCGGGTAAAAGACCATAAAACAGATACACTGCTCCTGCGTGCTGCGAAAGGAGACAGGATTATATACCTGAAAAAGGACAGCGCTGCACATTCTCAGCTGTCCGAGTTCAAAAAGAACGGGGAGGTGGTGCGGTTCCGTACTATAACACCAAGTATGGTTATGGAGTCTTCTGTGGATTCAGCAGGCGTATTCAGGCTGCGGAGGAGCGGCGAAATTTTTTCGGAGTTGGAGCCAAATCAAATTGAACGTATCATCGTGCGTAAAAACCACTCTGCCATCAGCATAGATTCTCTTGTTTCTGTGGGTGATACTAAAATCGAGTTGAAGGTTGTACAGGATAAGACAGGTGAAAAGAAAGTCTACAAAGTAGACGAAAAGGGCAACGAGGTACTGTTAAAAGGAGAACACCTGAAACTTGACCATGGAGATGCCAGGATCATGATTCTTATGAAGGCCAGGGTGGAGGAAATCACCGCTGCAGACAAAGAGGCGTTAAAAGAGGCTGGCGCTGCTGTGGAAATGAAGAAGAAAGAAGCCTTGGACGTAGAGCGAATCAGTTTTTACCCAAACCCGAACAACGGACGCTTCAACCTGAACTTCACCCTCGAGGACAAAGGCACCACCCGGGTGAGTGTGATGGACAGCAAGGGCGAAGAGGTATTTGTTGATACCGTAGAGAAACTAGCAGGGGAGTACAGCCGCCAGATAGACCTGACACCATTCGGGCGTGGTATTTATTACCTCCAGATAGCGCAGGGCGGGAAATATCATACTAAAAAGATTCTGGTGCAGTAGAAACAGTGGTCAGCTTACGGCGAGTGGGTAAAGGTGCCGGGTGCACTAATCGGGCAGACGGATTATCCAGAGATTGCCAAAGTCCCAGCGCTGGCCTATGTGCTATGCTTTACCAGTAGCTGGTGGTGTTCCGATTAAGTCAGGTGCAGGTTCCTACCCTTCTCATTACAGGGCAGGAGGACAGAATGGTAATGGGGTAGGGCTACATAAAAGACAAGCAGAACTGCAGGCAGTGGGGCATATTCCGCAGAGAGCATCCATACTGCATTCGCAAGAGGCACTGCTATCGCTTTGGGAGCAATGGTTTTTTTTCTAATGGTGGTGGTGATGGTCGTGGTCGTCAGGGTTGCTATTGAAATTCACAATGGTACCTAGCCCGAAGAACACCGCCCAGCACAGGTACAAAGCCTCAAAGTTGTGCATGCTTTTGCCAATCAGCAGCATGATAATGTTCGCCACCAAGGTCATGACTAAGCCTGTTGCAGCCACAAACTGGTAGGAGTTCATCTCGCGGGGGTCGTATATTTTAGTAAATTTCATATGCTGCTGTTCTATACTGGTTCTTTTGCCTAACGATTATTTAGCAACAGTGGTGCCATAACCTTCTATATTTTGCAGCAAAGATAACAGAACAGAATGCTTGTTGTTATAGTAATGTAAAACAAAGCCTGTAGCTAACTCCCGGATAAATGATAAAGAACTTCCTGCACAGCGTTTCGCTCTTCCTGTGCCTTCTTCTGTTAACCAGTTTACCCGCCGCCCAGGCTTCCATGATGCCACTAGGTTCTTCTGTACCTGAAAATGCCTTTTATACAGCCCTGTCGCAACTCCTGCAACAGCATGTAAAGGAGGGACAGGTAGATTACAGAGGCCTGCAAGAAGATAGGGCAGCATTACAACGACTGGTGCAACAAATTGCCGACTACAATATAAGGAATGCGTCGGCCGCAGAACGAAAGGCTTTTTACCTCAATGCCTATAATGTGCTGGTGCTACAGCAGGTGTTAATGCACTACCCCTTGAAGTCAGTGATGGATGTGCCGGGCTTTTTTGATAAGCAACAGTTTAACGTGGCCGGTGAGCGTTTGACACTGAATGAACTTGAAAAGCAAAAGCTGTTGCTACCATACAAAGATGCCCGGATACATTTTACTTTGGTGTGTGCCGCTAAATCCTGCCCGCCACTTCTGAACAAGGCTTACACACCGGCACAGGTCGAAGCACAGTTGGAGGCCCAGGCAAGGCAGACGTTGCAGAGCCCCCAGTTTATTAAAATACAGCATGGCAGTAAAAAGGTGCTGGTTTCTGAAATATTCAAGTGGTATGGGCAGGACTTTCTGCAGGAGGAACGGTCTGTTGCGGCTTACATCAACAAATACCGTCAGAGTCCTTTGCCCTCAGGCTACCGCCTGGGTTACTATACCTACCAATGGGCGCTGAATGACTCCAGGAGTAGGTAGCTTTCATTAGTTGTTAAATTATGTTAAATATAGATTTAACAACAAACAAGTAAAAGGCCACAGCGTATACACAGGAGTAACAAATGAAATCCAGTCATGACAGATAAAAAAAGTAAACCATATACCGAACAGGATAACATCAACAACGAGTACCGTGACCGTGTGGGCATGGGTAACCATCCGGACCCGTCAGCGAAGCGTAACATAGGTCCCAACGGTGAAACAGAGCGGGCAGGGCAGAAGGACAAACTGGAGAACCTGCATATAGGTGGTAATGAGACAACTGGTTACGGAGCTAATACTGCTGAGAACGCAGAATCTATCTCGCAGGGGCCAGGTTTTGAATTTGAAGGCAGCGATACAGCTATGGACGACAGCGTGAACGGTATCAGGAGAGGAGATCAACCGTTTGGTGAGGATGAAGAAAGACCAAGCGATGCCGATTTCAGCCGGCGCTAATTAATATGAAGTATAAAAAAGCAGCAGGAAGAACCAATTGGTTCTTCCTGCTGCTTTTTTATACTCATCAAGCCTTCTCTTCAGTTGGCTATGCTACTGTGGTTGGTTTGAGCTACTATTTTTTACCTGTAGATGCTACAAACACTGTTTCAGAAGACTCCTTTCTGAAGTTAGCATACGCCTCCATTTGCTTCGGAGTCAGAAAAGCAGCAATACCCTTCTCATATGCAAGCTCAATTTCCTGCATTTTCTCACGCACCAAACCCTCGTTGTTTCCATAGCTTGCCAGAACTGCTTCTGTTTTTACTATAAATTCACAGTTTAACGACTTTAACTTTATGTAGTCAAATTCTGTGAGGCGGAGCTCCTGCGCCATTTTTTGCGTTAAAGCAGTGCACTTCTTCTCTGTTTCCGGAGTGGTGCCACCGGTATAAGATTGCGCAAAGGCAGGAGCAGTTAAAAGTAAAGCAGATAGAATAGGAAGTAGAATTTTTTTCATGGGCTTGTAATGGTTTTGGTTAGTATTATTGGTTTGATAATAGTTTATATGTGTATTGCAATATTGTAGTTCCCCCGAAATACGATGTTTTACACATATAGTTGTATATAGCTATAAATTTATATTTACGATATGCAAAGAAAGTTAATTTTTTATTCAAAATGCAATATACGATATATAAATTTCTCTATTATTTTTTGAAGCCCCCTTGCCAACACACACAGTGGCACATTTAAGGATACCAAAATGACTGTTTGGTTTAAGAATAGCTGTTCTAAATGATGATGGGTGGTATATATATTTACCCGGCAGGAATTGAATAAACTATTTACTTTTCATGAATAAATAGTTTATCAAAAAAGTTAAAAGTATTTTTATCACGAAAAGGTACTGAGGCAGTGCATGCAGGATAACCTGCAAATGCTAGCAGGATCATGGCATCTGCAAACTGAAAGAGGGAGAGGAGGAAAAAGAAAAGCGCTTTATGCACAAGCTGCAGGACAGGCAGGGTGCTAGCGTTTGAAAATATAGTCTTCCCGGATAATGTTTAGTATTTCAGGTGAAAGCGGTTTAGAGAAGAATTCCTTCACCTCATCGTTGCTCTTTGCTGTCAGGATATCCTTTCTGTCTACTGCAGAGGAAAGCATAAACAGAGAGCAATTTGCTGTAGCCTCTTCAGGAAGTTTTCTGTACTCGTTTATAAACGTCCAGCCGTCCATGCCGGGCATATTGATATCCAGGAAAATAAGTTCAGGGAAACTGGCCACTCCTTTATCAGATTCCTCCCTCAGGTAGTCTAAAGCGTCTTCGGCCCAGTCGAAGCTGATGATTTCATCAGCGAATTTCTCGTTGCGGATTATACTTTCGCAAACGAAGTTGTTTACCTGGTCATCATCTACTAATACTACCTTCTTTAAAGTACTCATTGTAAAAAATCTAACTTTTGAAGTAGACATCAAAGGTGGAACCCTCCTGCAACTTGCTCTGCACCTCCACTCTGCCTCCAAGCAACTCTACCTGTGTCTTCACCAAATGAAGCCCAAGCCCCTTACCCTCAATACCTTGGTGGAAGCGTTTGTACAGCCCGAATATTTTATCCTGCTGCCTTTCCAGGTCTATACCTGAGCCATTGTCCTGCACACGGAGGCAAATATAGTTGTTTAGCCGGAATGTGTTAATGCTAATCATAAGTTTTCTGCCCGGAGAACGATATTTGATGGCATTTGAAATGAGGTTAAGCAGAATGCTTTGTGCATAGCTTCTGATACTGCTGACCTGGGGAGCCTCCCTGAAGTCGGCGCTTATACTCGCTCCGGAAGCAGTTATTTCGGTATCCAGTATCTCCAGCACATTTTGAAGCAGGCAGTCGAAAGCCACAGTCTCTTTTACGCTGCTGATTTGGCTGCGAATTGTCAGGATGTCGTTCAAATCCCGGATGGTGGTATCCAAAAGCTGTGCAGACTTCACCAGGTTATCTATAACCTTCTGGTTAACAGGAGAGTCAAACTTGTTCCTGTCGTAGATAGAGGTGAGGCCCAGCATATTAGCGATGGGGGCCCGCAGGTTGTGGGACACTATGTAGGCAAACTGCTGCAGGTTCTGGTTTTGCTGTATCAGCTGCTCAGAGAGCTCCTGCTGCTTTGCCTCCGCTTCTTTGTAGGCCGTCATGTCAGAGGCAGAACCATACATCCGCATCTTACCGGCAAGGTCAAAGCCTGGCGACACACGGACTAAAAGCCAGCGCAGTTTTCCTGAACTATCTATGATGCGTATTTCATGCTCCTGCGACTCTCCTGATAACGTCTTAGGGAACACCTCCTGCATTAACTGCTCCCTGTCTTCAGGGTGAATCACTTTGAGCCATGTTTCTGGCTTGCCTAAGAAAGCCTCTTCAGAGTAGCCTGTAATCTGCTTGCACTGCGGGCTTATGTAAAGAATGCTCAGGTCCGGGTCTACAGTGAATATAATTTCGGGTATGTGCTCAATGGTGGTTTGCAGCAGGTTCTTGGCTTCAGTAACCTCCTGTTCTGCCATTTTGCGTTCGGTGATGTCCTGTACCGTACCAGACAACTTGATAACGTCTCCGCTCTCGTCGCAGGTTACTTCTGCTACCTCCATCACGTTTGCCACTTTGTCGCCTGGCAGGATAATACGATGCTCGAAGCGCAGGGTGCTTTTCGTTGCAACAGCCTGCTGGTATTTTGTCTTCACCATTTCCCTGTCATCCGGGTGGATGAGGGCCAGCATGTTATGAAGAGACGGGGCAAAGCTTTCTTTATCTTTTCTGTATACTGCAAAAGTCCCGTCAGACCATGTCAGCAAGCCCTGCTTTACATGGAATTCCCAGCTGCCGAGTTTAGCCAGCTGTTGTGCCCTGGCTAGCTGTAGCTCGTTTCTTTTAATCGTTTCTATGGATTTCTTATGCTCCGAGATGTTCCGGATGGTAAGGGCTACCGCCAGTATTTGATTTTCCTCGCTTGTAACAGGCTTGTATGTTATCTCATGCCAGAACTCACCATGGCCGGCAGTAAAAGATACTGTCTCACCCTGCATGGCGCGGGTATGATAGGCTATCGTGCTGCTAATCTTTGTGCTGGAGATATACTCCAGCATACTTTGCCCCGGCTCCAGTTTTTTTAACAGGTACTTCCATACATCAGCAGCTGCTTCCCTGTTAAAAGAAACTACTTTCAGTTCTTCATCCAGCAGGTAAACAGCCTGCGAGGAACTGTCGATGAGGGCCCGCAGGTTGGCTTCCTTACGCTTTAACTGTTCCTGTGCCTCTTTTTGGTTGGTGATGTCAATAAAGGTGCCATTCCAGACGACAGTACCTTTCCCCCTGTGGGAAGGCAGGCTGTGACCGCGAACCCACATATATTTTTTAATTTCAGGCTGCCACACCCTTAGTTCATACTCCCAGGGTGTCAGGTTATTATAAGATACTTTGGTTGTGTGCTGTACACCGGCAAGGTCATCGGGGTGCAGGTTCCTGTAAAGGAGCAGCGGGTTTTGGTACACTTCTTCAGGAGTAACCCCGCACAGCCTTACTACACCTTCGCTTATATAAGGAAAGCAGAAGCTGCCATCCTGCTCCATCTGATACTGGAATACCGCACCCGGTACACTTGAACTGACTTCACGTAGCTGCTCCTCGCTCCGCCTTAATTGCTCCAGTGCCTGCTCCCGCTCCTGCACGTTTACCGCCACAACTAATCTTGGGCTGATACCTGCTTTAGAAGGCAGGGAGTGGCATCTGACATCGGCTCGAAAAACAGCGTTGTCTTTGCGTTTATGTACTGAACTGGTAAAGGCGGTTTCAGTCTTTTTGACAGCGTTTTTAAAGTTGGTTAAGAATGCCTCCGTTTCCTCCTCAGGGCGCAGGTCCAATATGGTCATCTGAAGGAATTCTGCTTCCGAGTAACCGTATTCCTGTTCAGCTGCCTTGTTTACTTCCAGAATTCTGTAGGTTGCCTGGTCATAAATCCACATTGGCACCGGATTGCGGTTGAACAGTATTTTATACTCCCGCTTCTGCTCACAAAGTTCCTGTTCAAGCTTTTTCCGCTCCTGAATTTCTGCATTCAGGTAAAGGTTTTCCTGTTTTAGCTTTCTGAAAACAAGGCTGATAATATAGGCAGCACCGGCAGCGGAGGCCAAGGCTAAAAGTAAGAGCAGGGTGTGCTTGTCAACAGTGGAGTCGATATAAGAAGCCGCTTCATTGGCTCTTGTGTCAACGGTTCCCTGAACCTCCCGGGTCAGGCTTTGCAGGTACTGCTGATGGCGCTGGTGAGCAGGCCGCAAATAGGCCTGTGCATAAGCTCTTGCCTTCTCAGGGCTTTCGTCGCTCAGGCTGAGCAGGCTGTCAGATACAATGTAGTAGGTTTCACGCTCTTTAAGAATATTCTGAAGCAGCTCTTTTCTATCCTGGTTCTTAATCAGTTTGTCAAGTTGGAGAATCGCAGCGGCGTTATCGTCATGTGCCCGTTGTATCTTCCCTCTGATTTTGTTCTTCAGGTGTTCATCTTCCGAGCCAATGTAAGTGATGAGCAGGTTCTGAACTTCGTTTTCGTTGTGATGCAGTTCATTAACCAGTTCCAGTTTGCTTAAAGCATTCAGTACCACGATGCTATAATTTTGTTTTACCTGCCTGGCTGTAATGAATGAAATAGTACAAACCGCAACAAGCACAAATGCCAAGCCGGCAAAAGCAAACCCTATAAAACGGATTATACGCTCATATGTACTGTTGTTATTGTGGTTAAACTCTTTGGGGTGCATAAAGAATATTAGACTGAAAATAAAGCCAAGACTCCGATGGTACAGCTTTAGAAAGAGAAAAGTACTCTTTAGGAATGAGAATGGCAAAAAGGAGGCTCTGTGTTTTGGAAATAAAGATTTTACAAACAGTGGTTTTGTACTTAAGTAATATTAAGTGTTTTTTTAGATAGTGAAAGCACCTGCTTATGTGAGCGGGTGTGCAGAAAACACCAACTGCCACTTATTTCAGTACGAAAGCCTTCAGACTATCTGTGAGTAGTAGTGGAAAAGAGCATATCAGTCTGAAACTGAACCCTGCAAAAGTTTAAGAAACACGGCACACACGAACTGAAGTGCCGGTGGAGTAGCTTTTTGAGTGCAGCCACAGTATAAAAATCTGTAACACGAAGGCAGAATTGTGTAACAGCAGGGGCAGGGCTGTGTTGTACCTTTGTAACAGGAATTAAGTAGATAAAGAAATGGCAACTATAACTAAAAACAAGCTAACCAAAAGCACATTCCCGGTGGAGGGAATGAGTTGTGCCTCCTGTGCCAGTAGCATCGAGAGTATGCTGCGGGCAAAGGAGGGGGTACAGGAGGCTAACGTGAATTTTGCCGGTAAAACCCTGCAGGTGTCTTATGAGCCGGAGACCGTTAGCCCGGTACAACTGCGTGAAACGGTGCAGGAAATTGGCTTCGACATACTGGTGGAGCAGAAAACACAGGAGGAGTTGGAGGAGCGGCAGGCGGCTGTCCTTGCCAGGCTTAAGCGCAAAACCATAGTGGCAGGCGTGCTGGCCTTTCCGGTTTTTGTGCTGGGCATGTTCTTCCACGATACTTTTGCCTGGGGCAACTGGGCGATGCTGCTCCTCACCGCACCCATCCTGCTGTGGGCTGGGCAGCGCTTTTTTGTGGGTGCCTGGGCGCAGGCAAAGCACTTCCGGGCAAACATGGACACACTGGTAGCCCTCAGCACTGGTATCGCTTTTGTCTTCAGTTTTTTTAATACGGTGTACCCCGAGTACTTCCTGAGCCGTGGCCTGGTGCCGCACGTGTATTATGAGGCGGTGGCAGTAATCATCGCCTTCATTCTCTTAGGAAAATACCTCGAGGAAAATGCTAAGGACCGAAGCTCTTCCGCCATCAAAAAGCTGATGGGGCTGCAACCGAAGACGGTGCGGGTAATACGAAACGAAAGCGAGCTGGAGATAAAGATAGAAGAGGTGCAGGTAGGCGACAGGGTGCTCTTGCTGCCCGGAGAGCGCTTACCCGTGGATGGCGAAGTGGTAGCAGGTACCTCTTATGTGGACGAAAGCATGCTGAGCGGGGAACCACTGCCTGTGCAGAAGCAACCTGGCGATATGCTGTATGCCGGAACCATCAACCAGAAAGGAAGCCTGCAGCTGGTAGCCCGTAAAACTAGTGGCGAAACCATGCTGGCGCACATCATCAAGCTTGTGCAGGAGGCGCAGGGCAGCAAAGCACCGGTTCAAAAGCTGGTAGATAAAATTGCGGGCATCTTTGTGCCGATTGTACTGGGCGTTGCAGTGCTGACATTTGCGGCCTGGATGGTTTTCGGAGGGGAGGCATACCTGACGGAGGCGCTGCTCTCCACTATCTCAGTGCTGGTAATTGCCTGCCCCTGTGCCCTGGGCCTGGCCACCCCGACCGCCATTATGGTGGGTGTGGGGCGAGGGGCTGAGAGCGGCATCCTGATCAAAGATGCCGTGAGCCTGGAGCGGGCCCATAAAGTAGATGCTGTTATCCTGGATAAAACCGGAACCATTACCCTGGGCAGGCCTTCCGTAACCGACGTAGTATGGGCGGGTGAAACAGGAGCACAGGCACAGCTTGAGCAACTGTTCTTTTCCATGGAGGCGCAGTCTGAGCACCCCATTGCGCAGGCTATCTATGGGTTTTATAAAGAGCGGGGACTGCAGGCAGTGCAGCCAGCCTATTTTAACAGCCTGACAGGACTGGGGGTAGAGGCTGATTTTGACGGCACGCGCTATTTCTCCGGAAACGAGAAGCTCCTGAAACAACAGCAAATTCAGACGCCGGAGCACTTGCTGCAGGCTGCAAGGCAACTGCAGGAAGATGCCAAGACCGTTATATTCTTTGCGGATGCTCGCCAGGCTTTGGCTGTCTTTGCCGTCAGCGACCCCATAAAACCAGCTTCGGCAGCGGGTATAAAAGCCATGCAGGAGGCAGGCCTGGACGTATACATGCTGACAGGCGACAACCAGCAGACAGCAGCGGCTGTGGCTCGGCAGGTGGGCGTGGCGCATTACGAGGCGGAGTTGTTGCCAAACGACAAGGCATCCTTTGTGAAGAAGCTGCAGGCGGAAGGCAAGGTAGTAGCCATGGTGGGAGACGGTATAAACGATGCACAGGCCCTTGCCACCGCTGATGTGAGCATTGCGATGGGGCAGGGCACAGATATTGCCATGGATGTGGCCAATATCACGCTAATGCGTTCTGACCTGATGCAGGTAGCCGGTGCCGTTAAATTATCGAGAGCCACGGTGCAGACGATTCACCAGAACCTGTTCTGGGCTTTCTTCTACAACGTAATCTGTATACCGGTGGCAGCAGGTTTGTTGTTTCCTTTCACCGGCTTTTTGCTGAGCCCGATGGTGGCAGGTGCTGCCATGGCCCTAAGCTCTGTTTCGGTGGTAGGCAACAGTCTTCGTTTAAGAGGTAAGAAATTATAAATAAATGTTTAGTTGATAAATTATGTTAAATATGGAAACTTATAAATTTAAAACAACCATAAACTGTGGCGGCTGCGTGAAAGCCGTAACACCGCATCTGAATAAACTAAAAGGAGTAGAGGAGTGGAAGGTGGATACTGATAATCCAGACAAAGTGCTGGAGGTGAAAACTGATTCCTTAGATGCCAATCAGATTAAAAGCACTGTAGAAAAAGCAGGCTTTAAAGCCGAACAAATCTAGGAAAAGCCTAGTGTGTACAAGAGGGGCTGGCTTTCATTAGCCAGCCCCTCTTGCTTTACAGAGTTCTGCCTGCTGTGTGGCGGCGGCTACCGAACTTTGATAACAGGATGAAGTTCAGCAGGGCGATGCTGCAGATGGCCAGTCCCAGGGCTTCGCGTCCCTCTTCCACGTTCCTCAAAAGAGCACCTGTATTGGCATCCCGCATGCTGTCACCCACTCCCTCAAACTGCTCCGGCCACCAGTAAATCACACCAACAGCATATGCGATGCATGCAATGGCCAGTGTGGTGGTACTTACCTTGCCAAATCCAGCGGCCACGCTAAGCGCAGCCGCGATGGCATAGATGGTCATCCATACAGCAGGATCCGGATCGTTATACTGCACTGCTGCAAATGAAATGAAAACTAATCCGAAAAAGATGCCTAAGGTTTTCTTTAGTAGCATAGTAATTCTGATTCTTTGATTATGCTGTAGCTGCGGTTATTTAATGTTGCTGCAGGTAGCAGGAGGTGCAGCAGCCCATCTTGTTATCAAGTTGGGAAGATTATAGATAAGTACCAACAAAAGAGGCAGCTAATATAGCTGCCCTTTTCATATTACAAAACTAAACTTGATTCTTATTTACCAGGCCCATTCCGGGCATATAACTTTCTTTGTGTTACGAATCTTGAAGCCTAACACTACTTCATGGCTCCCCGCATTCACCCGGCCAAGGGGGGAGGTGCCGGCATCGTAAGAGTAGGCGAGGTCAAACAGGTGGCTGATGTTCAGGCCTGCCATGGCCGCAACTGATTCGTTGTGGCGGTAAGCTGCTGCCACCCACAGCCTGTCGCTGTACATGGCTTTAACCGTGGCATCTACAGATGCAGGGCTGGGCTGCGCCATCTTCACCATTACGGACGGGATGAGCACGAAAGTCGGTGCCAGGTCAATGCGGTAGCCGCCGGTTACGAAGTAGTGCTTCTGTAGCTCTCCCTTATTATCTTCCGCTGAGCCACCTGTAGAAATCAACTGGCGCTTGCTTGGCACAAGCTGTGCCCCGGACATACCCACGTAAAAGTTCTGGGAGTATAGCCAGAGGCCAAGGTTCATATCGAATTTTACCTCATTCAGGCGGCCGTCCATAATAGCAGGGTCATTTTTCCTGGCTGTAGTAACATAAGCAGGATCCAGGCTATACTGGATAAGGCCCGGTGCCACACCTCCTGCCACCCGCAGGTTGCGGGTAATGGGCTGATGATAGGCATAGCTCAGCGAAAAGCTGCCACGCTTCAGCGGGCCAGTTCTGGTAGCCATGGCGGTACCTCCTAAACCATGGTGCGCCCGCACGCGGCGGTACATGTTCGTCTTTTTAGAGGTAGCTTCTTTGGGTACCTCCCGGGATCTGCCGGCCCCACGGTAAGAAGCAGTCATGTCTTTGTTTACCGGCATGTGTACTGTTACATAGTGGGATTCCGGTGCCCCTTCCAGGCCAGACCACTGATACCTCGTGCCCATTTTAAGATCCGCATAGTCCTCGATGCCGGTGATGGCCGGGTTGAGAAGGTAATTATTGAGCGTATACTGGGTGTACTGCGGCTTCTGTTGTGCCAGTGCTGTGCCCACTGCCAGCATCAAAATCAAACCGATAGATAAAAGTCTGTTCATATAGCGAATTATTTAACAATGGTCACGCTGCCAGAAAGAAGTTTCTCGTGCTGGCCCAGTTCTATGATATAGTAATAGGTGGCAATAGGTAACTCTTTGCCGTTGTAGCGGCCGTCCCACGGCTCTTTGTAACCTTCTGAGCTAAACACCTCTGTACCCCACTGGTTGAACACTTTCACCCTGCAGTTCTGGTACTTGGTAATGTTCTCAATCTCCCAGGTGTCGTTAAACCCGTCACGGTTAGGGGTGAAGGTGTTGGGGATAGAGACAAACGGAAGCACAGTCACCACCACCTGGTCGCTGAAAGTGCAGCCCTCTGCCGTGGTGGCAGTTACCGTGTACACCGTCGTTTCCTCAGGAGTCAGTTGCGGGTTGGCGATGTGGGGGTTGTCCATGCCGGTGGCCGGAGACCAGGAGTAGCTAATACCGCCACTGGCCTGGAGCTGTGTGCCGCGGCCTTTCACCACGGTCACATCTTCGCCTGCATACACCTTGCTCTCTGCCACCTGCACCACTACCGGTTTGCGCACGCTCGCACACGACTGCGATACTTCCTGTACATAGAAGGTGGTAGTGTAGTCCAGGCGAGGCGTCTGCAGGGTGTTGCCCACGGCGAGCAGGTTCCCGCCAGATGCACTGGCATACCATTCCAGGCGGCCGCCACTTCCTTTGGCCGTGAGTATCGCGTTCTGGCCTGCACAGATGCTGGTGCCCTCCGCAGCAGGCGGCAGTGGCAGAGGTGTAATGCTCACCTGTACGGCGGCGCTAACCAGTGCCTCACAGGATTCGGAGTTCACTACCCGTCTGAACCACGTCTTTTTTGTCAGCGGTCCGGGGCTGTAGTCCTGCCTGTTGTTGCCGCCAGGGGCTGATGTGAAGCCGGTGCCTGGGCCGGTTGTGCTCATTTCCCAATGGTAGGTGTACTTTCCGCTGCCCCCATTTGGCAGAGTACCCGCCAGGGTAGAGGGGGCGGTGCCGAAGCAGATGGTTTGGTTTGTGCTGATTTTGTTGTTGCTCATGGCTGGCTTCACTGAAACCATGACCGCTGCACTTGTGTCGGTATTGATGTCAGAGATAACAATCCTCCTGAACCAGGTGTCCTGCGTCAGTGCCGGTGGGGCATAGTGCTGCGTGTTACCTGATGCCGCTGCCGTACGCCAGCCCGTTACGGGGCCGGTGGTGCTTTGCTGCCACAGATAGCTGAAGCCACCCTTGCCACCAACGGGCTCGGAGCCGGTTAAAGTGGCAGGCACGTTGCCGAAGCAGATAACCTGGTCTGCCTGAATGTTGTTGTTGCCAATGGCAGGCGTAATAGTAATCTTGATGATATTAGACACTGCCTCACATCCGCCAGAGAGTACGCTCCTTCTAAACCAGGTATCCTGCGTCAACGCCTTTGGGGAGTAGTTTTTGCCTGAGTTTGGCAGAGGAGCCGGTGAAAAGTTTACACCGTCCTCGCTGTACTCCCAAACATATACATAGCGTTCATCGCCACCCGTAGGGGTGGAGCCAACCAGTGGGGCCGGCACCTGGCCTGCGTAAACAAGCTGCGGCGCCATAACGGTGTTGTTCGCAATTTGCGGGTTCACCTTTACCTCTACCGTATTAGATATACTGGAACAGGCGGCAGTGTGGACCACGCGCCGGAACCAGGTGGTTGTGGTCAGAGCACCCGTTGCCAGGTTACGTCCCTGACCGTTCTGGGCAACGGGCCTGTATGTTCCGTTTTCACCGGTAGTAGAGAACTCCCAGGTAAAGGTGTATGAAGCAGAAGCTGCTTGAGGCACAAATCCGCCGCCTGGTTCGGAGCCTATGATAGTTGCAGGCGCGCTGCCTTCGCAGATAGTCTGGCTTTCGCTGATCTGGTTGTTGTTGATGGGCGCGGCTATGTTAATGTGCAGTATATCTGAATAGCTGTGGCACTGCCCTGATGTAACCTTGCGGCGGAACCAAGTAGCTTCTGTAAGGGCAGGTGCATTGTAGCTGCCGTTGGTGCGGGTGCCGGGGGCATCGGTAAAAATCATGCCGTCCGTACTCATTTCCCACAGATAGGTATAGTTGCCGTTGCCACCAGTCAGGTTGCCGGCTGCCGTAAGGGTTGCCGGGGTTTCACCGTAACACAGCGTGATGGAGGTGGCTGTAAGCTTGTTGTTGCGGATGGCAGGTTGCACTGTTACTAGCACAGCAGCGCTGATGTCGCTGTTACAAGTGCCGGAGTTTACGATGCGGCGGTACCAGGTACTTTCTGCCAGCGGAGCCGGGGCAGTGTATGTTTCCTGTCTATTGTTTCCTGCGGCAGCGGTGAAGGTTGTGCCGTCTGTGCTGCTTTGCCACAAATAAGTGTAGGTGCCGTTGCCCCCCGAAAGCGGTTCTCCTTCAAAGGGAAGAGGGGTATCGCCTTCACAGATAGTTTGCGCGCTTCTGATGATGTTGTTGCTGATAGCGGGTGTTACCACAACCTCCACAGCCGCCGACACATCTGTGCAGGCAGAAGAAACAATCACACGCCGGAACCAGGTAGGGCGGCTTAAGGCTTGTGGCTGATAATGCATGCCTGTGGCACCCACAATCTGGGAGAAGCCAGTCTCCTGCCCTGTGATGCTGCTTTCCCACTGGTACTTGTAGTGACCATCTCCGCCTTCAGGTGTTGAGCCATACAACTCGGCAGGCGTTTGCCCGGCACAAATAGTAGGCACGCCTGTTACAGCGTTGTTTCTCAGCACCGGATATACTGTTACCTGCACTTCTGTACGTGGGCTTAAGCAGCCTTCGATGCTTGCCTGCACATAGTAAGTTTTGCTGGCATCAAGCACTTCTGTCTCAAACGTTCTGCCCGTTGCAATAGGAGTGCCGCCTGTGGCTGCTTCAAACCACTCGTATACCGTTGCGTTGCCTTCTGCTATCAGTACAGCCTTGTTACCCGGGCCGCAAAGTGCCACCGGTGCTACAACCGGGGCAGGCGTAGCCGGGCGAACCCTTACCGTTACAGGTGTTCTGACGCTGGTACAGCCGCCTTCAATTGTTGTCTGTACATAATAAGTAGTTGTCTGTTCCAGAACAGGGGTAGAGAAAGTTGCCTCCTGGCTGAGTAAATTGCCGCCTGTCGGGGCATCGTACCAGGCGATGTTCCCCGTGGGGTTGTCTACTGAAAGCAGGGTGCCAAAGCCGGGGCATAAAAGCGTGCCGGTAGCAGTAGGGGCCGCAGGCAGCGGATTTACCGTTACCTGCAGTTGGTCTGTGGTTTCGCAACTGCCGGTGCCCTGGGTATACGTAAGCAGGAAGGTGCCGACAGCGTCCGGTGTGAAGGTGCCCTCTGCGGTTACGTGAACAGACCCGGACCAGGAGCCACCTGCAGGCAAGCCGGTTAGCTGGAATGAGCCACTGTTCAGGCAGACTACCTTGTCTTCACCGGCATCTGCTACAGGAACCTCCTTCACAGTGACCACCATTTTATCGGAGGCTGTACAGCCTGAAGGGTCTGTGTAGGTATAGGTTAGCTCCAGCTTTCCTAAGGCTGCAGTAGGCGTAAAGGCTCCGTCAGGGGAAACGCCTGGCCCACTCCAGGTGCCGCCCGAGGGGCTACCCTGCAGTTGCGTAGGTACAGGAGCATTGCAGACTGTTATGTCGGGGCCTGCGCTAACTTCAGGCAGCGGATTAACAGTAACTGTTATGGTGGCAGAATTCGTGCAGCCTATAGCCGCATTCATGCCGATAACGGTGTAGGTAGTGGTGCGAAGAGGCCTGGCTACAACCGAAGTGCCGGTGGTGGCACTCAAACCGGTAGCCGGAAACCAGGTATAGCTGTCAGCACCTGATGCTGTTAAAGTGGCAGCACCCTGTGTGTAGCAGATCGCCGCTACGTCTGATGTGGCTGAAACATCCGGCAAAGAGTTCACCCTTATTGTAAAGGTGGTGGTGCTGGTACAGCCGGTTTCGCTGTTGGTGCCGGTGATGGTGTAGGTGGTGGTAACAGCAGGGTTGGCCGTTACAACGCTGCCCGTCGTGGCACTTAGGCCCTCAGTTGGCTCCCAGGTATAGCTGTCGGCGCCTGTAACGCGGATAGTAGTACTTGCCCCCTCACAGATAGTGGCATTGGGCGAAGACGTAACCAATTCAGGAATGCTGCCAATGGTGATTTCCTGTGTGGCTGCCTCCGACGTGCCGCACTCGTTTGTGGCCACCACGCGCACGGTGTATTTGCCCGCTTCTGTAAACCTGATAGTCGGACTGGCGGAGTTGGAGTCAGTGCCATCGGCAAAGGCAGTTGCGGCAGGACCTGTTACCGACCAGTTGTAGCCTGTGATGTTGCCTGACCGGGCGTCGAACTGCGGCGTATGATTAGCATTCTCGCCGGAGAAAGAGATAGTTTGCGGGCCACAATATAGCTGCGGACCCGGTAACAGTGCCACAGGCTTATCCTGAATTACAACTGTTCTCTCTTTCACCTCACTGGCACAGCCGTTGCTGGTAGTAAGGGAGATAGTGTAAGTGCCGGATCCAGTGAAGTTAAAAGAGGGGTTTTTGGAAGTTTCCGTTGTTCCACCTGCAAATGCCCAGCCTTCTGCAGGGCTAACCTGCCACACATACTGCAGATCGGCACCGGTAGATTTGTTTTGTACGGAAAAAAGTGCAGGCGCACAGGTGCTGTTTCCGTTCAGTTCGAAATCAGCAGTAGCTGGTTCTATTACCCTATAAACCTTTTCTATTGTGCTGCTTGAGCATTTTGAGCCTGCACTTGCAGGAATAGATGTCATCTTAATGGAGTATTCTCCTGCCTTTGTAAACACCATGGAAGGGTTCTTGGTTGTAGCATTGCCATACCGATACTCCCAGCCTGTAGCCGGTGTTATTTCCCACTCCACAGTATAGGCTGCGCCCGCACTCGGGTTCACGGTGTTCGCGTTGAAGCCCACAATAGTCATGTCTGTCAGCTGTATCGGCACATTTACGCAGCCTATTGCTTGGCTCACACCAAATGCAGCCTCAGGTCCCTTCGAAATCTTGATACCGCCCACTGTGGCAGGTGTATAACCGCAAGGGTTTGTAGCTGTTGCTGTTACCGTAAATGCATTATTGGGTGCATCTTTAGAGGATACCTCATAAGTGTGTGTCACAGCTTTTGGCAGGTTAGCGTGCGTGAAGTTCAGAACCGGGGTTCCATCCCCAAAATCAACTGTGTAGACGGTGAGCGGCGAGTTACCATCGGTATTAAGGATATCAAAAGTGTAAGTGGCAGGAAGGCAGTCGTTGGTGTTGCCGCGGCTTGCCAGTCCCAGGCTCGGGTTACTACCAATGAAAACCCGCTCAGTTGTCGTGCTGGTACAGCCACTTTCACCTGTAACCTCTACCTCTAACTGAAAGAAGCCCGTCGCTGTGTAAGTGTGGCTGGCTGTCTCAAAGTCTTTACCCAATGTTATGGCAGCTCCGTCGCCCCATTTTATCTTGTAGGTTTTGTTAGACTCTTTTGTAGTGGAGGTGTTCTCAATGGTCAGGTTAAAGCTGGCACTGCCGCCGGTAGAGCTGCAGGAAGTAAAGAAGTTAATCGGATCTTCTATGCGTGCATCAGGTGTGCCAGCTATGTGCCTGGAGGCAGATGTGGCCTCGCAGCCATCAGCCTGCACTGTTTTTACCCAATAAACCCCGTTTTCTGCAACGGTAATAGATTTTGTGGTAGCTCCTGTAGACCACAGGTAACTTGCTGCTTCGCTTGCTGTGAGTACAACCTGCCCGTTCTGGCAAAGGTTACCGGAACTGGTAATAGTAGGGGTGCAGTCCTGAGCATAGAGGGTACCCGGGAACGTTCCACCCATTCCAAAAAACAGAATGAGCAGAAAACCCTTGAGAATCGTCTGCATTTATTTTAGCTGTAGATGTTCTTAATAGTTAATTACTTTGAGTTGTATTGCTGGCGTAATGTGGAGGTGTTTTCAAAACTGAAGGACATGCAATCATGAAACCTCTGAATTAGTAAGATCTGCTGTAAGCTGTTTCTTCATTGTCGCTCCTTTCTGTGTTTGTGTTTCAGCTGTACCCTTTACAAGATTGAAAACCATTGTTTGGTGTATAAATTTAAAATGTGCAAATTCTTACCTGATAAAATTTAGTATTGTAATTGCTTCTTTTTGAGGTTCTCAAAAAAAAGTTTTCTAAAGATAAGTGAATAAAATTGATGTCTGCAAAAGGTGAAAGTATAATTTTTTTTAACAAGTTAAAGTGCTTTTGCTTAACATTAGCTTGTATATAAGGTGCTGATAGTTATTTTGGCTTCTGATGTAAAAATCTTTAATATAATAAAAACTATATATTTGTAATGGTTTGAAATTGTACTATGAATATTTAATTGGATTGTTCAATGATTTTTGTGTGTTAAATAATTTATAATTAAATGCCTCTTATATAGAGAGGTGAAATACACAAGCTTTTAATAAACCAAGGCAGTTTGTTGATGGGTGGTGAATGCTTGTGGATGATCTATGTTTAAGCCTGTGCAGACTAAAACTGCCTGACAAAGAAGTTAGCTCTCTTTTCAGCTAGCCCTCATTATTCTGGCTGCCTTTTCTAACAGAAAGGACAGTATAGCCCGAAAGGCTGCTTATAAAGGTCAGTTCTGGCTAATAGCTCTTCTATGTTTTTTACCGCCCCTCTTATGCTATGGAGGCACGTTTGCCTTTCGTTTCTGATGACGTGGGAGCAGGTGCTGCAGGAAGCTTAGCAGCTGCAATAGCAAATCCGTCTGGGCAAAAAAAACACCTCCAACACCTGCTTCTTCTAAAGCTGGCGTGGGAGGTGTACATACTTTGGCTAAAAAGTATTTATAGGGTGATTATTCTATCCATCGGGTGCGCCGCTGTTTTGCAGAAGCTAGCTGCATCTGTTGCTGCTGCTTTTGGTGTATTAAGCGGATACTGTCTTTTGGGTGACGCACAATTTGTTGCGCATATCCGTTCATGTGCTCCAGAATAGCTCCTTTTAATTTCCAGCCTTGCGGGATAAAACCTGCTACTTCTGTTGCTAATAATTCTAATGTCGGGGCGATAATGATGTTATATTCCATGACCTTTAGGTGCTAACTATAGGTCTAATGTAGAGAATAAAAACATAAGTTGTATGGTCGCGCAACGAAAAAATTTACAAATAGGTTACATTCTTGCAAATTTTCATGTATTGGGCTAAATATTTATACTTTTATCAATCATGTTTAATGGTTTGAGAGGGTATGGTAAAATTATGCCTCAGTTGTTGACTAAATGCTTGTTTGGTGGAGATAGGAAAAATGCTGTAAAAAGATGTTTTTTCACAAATATGTCATAATTCAGGTTTTGCAATATAAAGCATGCTTCATGCTACGGCTGCAGCCTGATGGTGAAGCTGGTCAATCCTGCATCAGAGCTTAAAGAGAAGGTGAAGCCATGGTTTACCAGGATGTCGCGCACCATGGTCAGGCCAATGCCCTGGCCCGTGTTCTTGGTTGTGTAGAAAGGGGTGAAAAGGTGTTCCTGCACCTCCTTTGGTATTCCTTCTCCATTGTCGGTGATGGTCAGCTGCGGCGGGTCGAGCTGCGTCCGGATACAGATTTCGCCTTCCTCGCCAATGGCCTCCATGGCATTCTTCAGAATGTTGAGAATTACCTGCTCCATTTGCTGCTCATCTATCGGGATGACCAGGGGCTGTGGCGCAAGTTGCCAGGTGCAGCTGATGTGGCGCTTTTCCAGTTGGGGCTGCAGCAGGCGTTGTAACCCCTGCAGGAGGGCGTGCAAATCCTTCGGGGCTTTTCTGGGTTGTGGCAGGCGCACTACTTCCGCAAAGTTGGCCATAAAGCGGTTCAGGTTGGCATTCCGGTCAATGGCTACCTGCAGCACATGCTCAAAATCAGGCTGGTGCTCTTCCTCTAACTGGGGCATATAGTACTGCAGGGAGCCTAGTATGGAGTTAATGGCCCCGGTCGTATTATTCACCTCGTGCGACATCACCCGGATGACTTTTTCATAAGCCTGGCGTTCGTTCTGTAGGATAGCCTCCGTCAGCTCTTCAATCAGAATAAAGTAATGCTGAAAACCGCGGTCCAGGAAATGGGCACGATGGCAGCGGTAGGTCCAGGTGCCATGCAAACGGAAGGTGGTGGACTGGCCGGAAGAAAGGGGCGCCAGCTCCTTTGCTCACTCCTGCGGCAACTGGCTTACATGTTTCCCTAGTAATTCAGGAGCTTTGTGCTGCAGAAATCGCTCCGCCGCCGGGTTTACGCTTTCTACTTGGTTGTCGAAGCCCAGCAGGATGATACCGGCAGGGGAGGCCTGTATGAGTTTTTCCAGGAGAAAGTGTTTTTCTGCCTGCCCTACCCGTTCCTTTCGCAGCTGGTCTATCATGCGGTTGTACACGTTCACCAGCTCGTCCAGGTCCTGCTGGCCTACCGTCATAAACTTGGTGGAGAAATCTTTGTCCCGGATAGACTCTATTCCTGCCCTTATAAGTTTGAGGGGCTTGAAGAACGCCTGGTACAATTGCACTGTTATCAACACAAAGATTATAATCACCAACTCCATCCCCAGGAAGAGGAACTTGTTTTCCTGCAGCAGGTACCAGGCCATTACCCCCAGCAGGGTGTGCACAAACGCAGCGAACAGGAGAAATTTAGTCCGCAGGGTCATACGGAATATTGAATTTGTCGAGACGGCGGTAGAGAGCGGCACGGCTCAAGCCCAATGCCCTGGCTACTTTGCTGATGTTGTTGTGGTAAAAGTCCATCGACTTCTTTATCATGGATGCCTCCATCTGGTCCAGCGTCATAGTGCCCACAGCCGGCAGGATTCTATCGCTTGGTTTGGAGGGTCCCTGCTGCGCCTGCTCCTGGAAATCCTCTGCCTCCAGCATGTCATTTTCAGCCACCAGCACCGTGCGCTCCACCAGGTTCTTTAGCTCTCTGATATTACCAGGCAGCGACAGCTCTTTCAGTCACTGCAGTGCACGTGAACTCACCTGCAGATCTGGCCGGTGATACACCTTTTTCAGGTTATTCACAAAGTACTGCACCAGCAGCGGGATGTCATCGGAGCGCTCCCGCAGCGAGGGGAGTCGTACTTTTATCAGGTTGATGCGGTAGAACAGGTCTTCACGGAACTTCCCTTCTTCCACCAGTTGCTCCAGGTTGCTGTTGGTGGCGCACACTACCCGGATGTCGAGTTTGCGGGACTTGCTGTCGCCCAGCACCTCATACGTGCGGTCCTGCAGCACCCGCAGCAGCTTTACCTGGCTGCTCAAATCCAGTTCCCCAATCTCATCCAGGAAAATGGTGCCTTTGTTGGCCATTTCAAAACGACCCACACGGTCGGCCTTGGCATCGGTGAAAGCGCCGCGTTTGTGTCCGAACATCTCACTTTCAAAAAGAGAGGAGGAGATGCCCCCCAGGTTCACTTTTACAAAAGGCTGGTTCTTGCGGAGACTGTTGCGGTGCACCGCCTCCGCAATCAGCTCTTTTCCGGTGCCGCTTTCTCCTTCAATCAGCACAGAAGCATCGGTAGGCGCAATCTGGCCTATTTTCTTCAGTATCTTCAGTAGTTCCTGGTCCTGGCCCACTATAAAGCCTAAGTCATACTGCTGGTCCAGTTTCTTGCGGGTCAGGGCATCGCCTGTATTAGTTGCCCCCTCCGACAGGCTGAGCGCTGTGCGCACCAATTGCAGCAGGTAGTCGTTGCTCCAGGGTTTGGTTATGAAGTCTGCGGCTCCGGCACGCATCCCTTCCACCGCCAGGTTGATAGAACCCCAGCCAGTAATGAGGATGACGGGCACCTCTGGCAGCAGCCTTTTAAACTGTTGCAGGAGTTGTAGCCCATCATGGCCGGTGGTTTCGATGGAGAAGTTCATGTCCATGATCACCAGCTTAAACCTGTACTGCTGCTCGAGCTCGAGCGCCTCTTTAGGGGAGGCAGCCTGCTGCGTTTTATAGCCGTTCTGCTTCAGGAGCAGGCTCAGCGAGGCACGTACGGCAACATCATCATCTACAATAAGAATCATCTGATGGTCTTGTTTAAGCTGGTGATCGGGAGATATAAAGATAATTTATTTCTAGTATATATAGTGCTTACTCTTCGTGCAATGCAATGGCCGGGTGAATGGCCGCCGCCTGCCTGCTGGGGTAGAAGGCACAGAGCATTGTAATCAGGTAAATGGTGGCAACGGCCCCTACGATGGCAATCGTATAAACCACAGACTCCACCTGGAACACCTGCAAGAGGGGGATTTGTACGGCAAATACAACACCCAGTAGCAAACCGAATGTTGCCAGAACCAGCACCTCTCCAATAAACTGCATGTAAATCTGCCAGGAGTCAGCCCCTAAGGCCCGGCGCAGACCAATCTCGCTGTGGCGGCTGTTGATGTTGTACCACAGCACCCCGAACAGGCCAAGCGCTACGTTAAAGATTAAGAAAGCACAGATGAAGCCCAACGCAATCATCGGTACCAGGGTGAGCTTTGCTTTACTCTGGCGCATTTTTTCCAGTGTAGCCACTTCCAGTGTCCAGCCTTTGCTGATGCCGGAAATTTCTTTTACCATTTTTTCTTCAAAAAGCACACCGGTACCGGGTTTTACCCTGATAAGGAGTTCACCCCAAAAAAAATCCTTGTTTTTCTGAAGATTGATGCGTCTGAAAATGGCTGGTTCTTCAGCTGCATATTCACTGGAAGCACGGTAATGATCCAGCACCCCTACTACTTTATAGTTAGTCGAATCATTTCTGGGAATGAGTTTGCCCAGCGGATTTTCAGCTAAGAACAGTTGCTCCTGCAGTGCCTTGTTGATGACAATAGGCTCGTGGTGAGAGGCATTATCTGCCGGCCCGAACCAGCGGCCCTGGCTTACCTCCAGCTTCATAACATCCAGAAAATCATCCTCTGCCTCATACACATTCGTCTGTAAATCTTTGACGCTGCCATACGACAGGTTATCCGACATATGACTGAAAGCAAAAGGGGTATTGCTTGTACTTGCAGTACCTGTTCCAGGTTCTCGTGGTTAAGAGCAGAAGAATCGCTGCCAGGGCGCATGGTCAGCAACCACACGTTCTCATGCTCAAAGCCCAGCGGCCTGGTATAGTTGCGCACATTGTACACCACCAGGCTAAGTACTCCGAACAGTACCAGAAAGCAAAAGAAGATTTCGGTCATCAGCAGGAAGTTACTCTTCTTCCTGTTCCAGATCAATTTAAAGAGATGGCGTATCATTTTGAACCTCCTTTCAGCGCCTCAACGGCATGTAATCATGACATTCTATAAGCCGGATATACTCCGGAAATCAAACCAAACACCAGGCAGAACAGCAGGCCAATAGCAAAAACGCGCAGGTTAAGCCCCAGGTCTGCATATACTATCAGGCCGCTGTCGTTGATGAGCCACAGCACTACCGCAGAGAGCAGGAAACCCAACAGGCCTCCTAGCAGCGTCAGGAACAGATTTTCGACGATGAACTGCCAGATGATGGCAGCGCTGGTGGCACCAAAAGCATTACGCGCGCCAATTTCAGAAGAGCGCTCCATGATGCGGCTGATGTTAATGTTGACCAGGTTGATAGTAGGCAGCAGCATGAACAAAAAAGCCAGAACAGCCAGGATGCTATACAGGATACCAACACTTGCTTCCCGTCCGTTTCCTAAGAAGGTTCTTGCAAAACTCTCCAGGATGGTATCAGGAAAGGAGTACAGCTTTGTGCCCTTCGTAGGCTGCTGGCTTTCCACCTGTTGTATCATGGCTGCATACTCTGCCTTTATTTTAGGTATATCAGCCGACTCCTTTGCCATGATGGTGGCAAAGTAAGTGCCATGCAGCTGTGGCTTGTTGAAATCCTGGCTCTTTAGCGTGATCGGCACCCACACGTCAGCGTAAGAATGCAGGCGCAGCACCGGCACATCTTCCACCACGCCTACTACTTTATACCGCACCTGGTCTACCTCAATGTAATGCCCGATGGCCTCACCTGCCCCGAAGTATTGATTTCTGGTGTTCTCATTTATCACAGCCACACGGTTTGCACTTCTTACATCCTGCTGGGTAAATGCATTTCCCTCCAGGAAATTGGGTTGTGGTCTAGAATGTATGATGGTTTCGGTAATAGAATGTTAGCTTTATGGCGTTGTAGTGATTCTGCTCTTTTTTAGAGAAGCAGGCTGTTTTTCTGACCAATCTTCTGTTTCTTGTTCTCAGGCACAGGTTCACCCCTTCAATGTTCCTG
>NZ_BAAGXV010000026.1:0-29365 GCF_054779655.1 Pontibacter brevis | reverse complement strand
ATCAATCCTTGATGCAGGCTCTCGTGGCCTAATGAACTGTTCAAGATGGAAGAAGCAGGGGGAAAAGGGGCTGGCATTTCGAACGGACTGCAACGACCAATGACAAGAAGCTGCCTTACTCTTTTCCCCTTCTTCTTTTGCCCTTAAAGCTACAGAGACAAACCTTCTCTTGGAATCCCACAATTGCACTTGCAGAAACTTTGGCCAAGATAGGATGACAAAAATGACCTCACCTTACCAAATCTTAATGCACTGACACCTATGGTATCAAACATCCTCCTTATAAACTGCCCGGATGAAAGCGGGCTTGTCTTCAAAGTTACCAGCATCCTGTATAACAAGTACAACCTGAATGTTATCCGCAACGGGGAATTCGTGGAAAGAAATTTCAGCCATTTCTTTATGCGCACCGAGTTTTCAGGGGAATTTGACAGGGAGGAGTTGCTGAAAGATTTATACGAGGTATTGCCGGAGGATGTGGATATCAAACTCACAGAAAGTAGGAAGAAAGACATTGTTTTACTGGCTACGAAAGAGCACCACTGCCTGAGTGATTTACTTATCCGTCATGCTTTCAACGAGCTGAACGCAAACATCCTTTGCGTCATCAGCAATTATGATGTACTGGAAGAACTAACACAGAAGTTTGACGTTCCCTTCCACCACATCAGCCATGAAGGAATTAGCAGGGAAGCACATGAGCAAGCCGTGCTGAAAACAATACAGCAGTATAACCCGGAATTTGTTGTGCTGGCAAAGTACATGCGCATTTTGTCGGGTGATTTTGTTTCCCACTTCACCAATCGTATCGTTAACATTCACCATTCTTTCTTACCAGCCTTTGTGGGTGCTAACCCTTATGCACAAGCCTATGAGCGGGGTGTGAAAATTATCGGGGCTACCGCGCATTTTGTGAACAATGACCTGGACCAGGGACCAATTATTGCCCAAAGTGTTATCCCGGTGGACCACACACACAGTGCCAGGGAGATGACTCAGGCCGGGCGGGATGTAGAGAAGAACGTGCTGGCAAAGTCGTTGAAGCTAGTTTTAAATGAGCAGGTGTTTGTGTACCGGAATAAAACCATCATTTTTGAATAGCCGCACCACTCTTGCTTAGCACAAGCAGGTACAGCAGTATCAGAAAGATTCGTTTCTCCTCCTGCCCCCTTCTAAGCTTGAAGTATAGAAATGAAATAAAAAGAAATTTCCCTGTTACCGCAAGCCTTGTACAAATGCATGTACAAGGCTTTTTTATGTACGTATAACTTATATACCACAACAAGGGCTTGAAAAGAACTCTAACAGATAGCTATTGAACAGCCATCCGCTCAAAAGAAAGAAAACAGTAGAACTATGATAAACTCGGTGTTAACTTATTTACATGAATTTTACGGAGACGGAAAGTTTCATGACCTGACGCCACTCATCAGGAAAAACCCCTCAGCCTTTACGGAAGGGTTTATTTACAACCTTCACCTGGATGGGTTCATAGAAATCCAGGAACCCTCCGCCTTCGACAGTTCAAATGACAGGGATGAGATACACCCTGTCTATGGCAGGCTGACTGATAAAGGCATGTATTACCTGGACGGGGACAGGAAAATTGCAACAGTCATAAAAGCTATAGAAGACCAGTTGATTATTGATATTGCTTACACAGATGAGGATGGCCATGAAGAACGGGTGGCCCTGTCTCCTTACGTCTATGGAAAAGATACAGAAGAAAGAGCCTGTGTCTGGGGTATTGTGTCAGGTGATGACAACACGCACCGACGCTTTCTGCTAGACAATGTAGTTGTGACGGAAGAACCTGTAGGCAGCTTCAGGGTAGACAAAGAAATGATACTGAGCCAGCCCAGAGACATTGAGGTAGTTGCCCAGGTGCAGTATTAAGCCATTGCTTATACCGTAAACCGCTAAATTCATAACCCTTACATACTACAGAAGCCCCAGCCGGTGAAGACAGCAGCTGGGGCCTTTTTATTGTGAATGCAGGTAACCTGCGGGTTCTCCAATAGTAAAGTAACACTCTGTTGGCAGGTACAGCGACTCAGAACTTACCTACATTTAAAGCCTGCATCTCTACCGGCACAAAATCTTCTTTCGGCGCATCGCAGGTGGGGCAGCTATAAGCAGCAATAGCATAAAATGGTGTGCCTGCTGTAACCTGGTTTAGCGCATCACCAAACGCTTCGTCATAAACAGTAAAGCAGTTCTTGCATTGGTACACCTGGTGTATTACCTGTTCCTCTGGCTCGGCTGGCACCTCTTCTTCCAGGTAAACAGCGTTCGACATGAATTCTGGCTCGCTCTGCAGTTCGTAGAAGAGGTCACACAGTTCAATCAGATAAGTGCTTAGTTCCTGCCTCGTTACGTCTTTCCGATAGCTGATAAATTCTTTTGAGTTAGGATTGAACTCGCGGGTATGCAGTATCTCGAAACGTTCGTTGCTAAAGTCGGTGCCTTGCACATCCTGTTGCTGTGTGCGGATAATGATAGAGCCGAACAGCCCCGTTTTGGGCTGCGTTTTGATGGCAAAGCACAGCCTGTAGGTGCGTACGTCTTTTTCGTTGAATATCCGGACAAGGTAATTCTTTAAGTCGAGGCCGTAGTCGCACAGATCCTCCACCTGCCAGTTCAGCTCGTTGGAGGCGTGGCGCACGTTAATGCGGTGCTTGCACAGCACCACGTCCCACAGGTCGCGGTCTGTTAGTTCAATGCCTTTTACAATAATGGATTTCCAGGGGGTGGTATACAACTGCCCTACTCTTGTTTTGAGGCATATTTTACAGACGTCCTTCAGAAAGCTCACCGGAAACAACTCATCGCGGCGGTAGATGCCCAGCCACAGCTTATTGCCATACCGGTTAAACCCTTCGTAGTACGGTAGCTTAAAATCAGGCAGCTTCAAAGCTTTCGTTACAGGCTGCACCACAAAGTTGCCACTTGCATTCACCAGCCCGTGCAGCACATTTCCATCCACGGCAGGCTGGTCATAGAACTGCTCCTTGTTCGCGAAGATGGTACTTTCGATAACACTGCTTAGGCCGGGTATATCCTCTGAGTATACCAGCGAAGGCCAGGCATAGATGATGTTTGTTTTCGGAAAACGGATGTAGAGGTACCAGTAGTTGCTGGTGTCAGAAGCTATGAAGTTGAGGTTGCCGGTAAAGAAAGGAAAGAAGGTCTGGTTGTTGTCCACCAGGTTTATCTTCAGCTGGGGCCTGTAGTCAAACAAATCCAAGATGTCTTTGTAGACTCCTTCCCGCAGCCAGTCAGCATGGTAAAACACATCCTCAATAGCATAAGAGCTGATGATATTTGGATGAATGTCGGCATCCAGTTCAAACATAATATCAGCCGCCATTAAATCCTGCCGCAGGGCTTCCAGCTTATTCTCTGACACATAGAAGATAACCTGCTGCCTGTTTCCAAACCGTACATTTTCTACTCCCGCTTTTTCAGCGGCTTCAAGTATACGGTACAAATCTCCGGCAGACACCATGCCTCCGGGCAGGTTTATCTTCACTAAGTTCTTCTTCATCATCATTTGTCTGTTTCTTTAACTGACCGCCTCCTGCACATCCAGCACCTGTAAGGTAAGGGTCTCATCCAGGAGCTTTTTCACTTCCGGCCTGCAGGACCCACAACCTGTACCGGCACCTGTCTGGGCACAAAGCGCCTTCAAATCAGTGCAGCCTTCCGCTATCTTTTGTTGAATGTTCCCGCTGCCCACGTTGTTGCAGCTGCATACCAGTTTGCCCAGTACCGGCTCTGCTTTCTGGCCACTTCTTAAAAGCTGCAGGCGCTTGTCACTCAGCTCAATTCTGTTGGAGATTAACTCTCTGTATTCTTGGAACTCTGATTTGTCGCCTATCAAAATAGTGCCCACCAACCTGTCCTGGTGAATGATGCACTTCTTATAGTAGCGTTTAGCCTTATCTATAAAAACAATCTCTTCATAATTCTCCTCATCCGGGCTTTCTGCCAGACCAATGCTGCACAGGTCAAAGCCATGGATTTTGATGATGTTCATGAAGGTGCTGCCTTCGTAATAGCTGGCGATGTTGCCGTTCAGGTGCTGCGCCACCACCTCTGCCTGCTGCTCTGCTGCCGCCGTAATGCCGTACAGCACCCCATTGAATTCAGCTATCTCACCAACTGCATAGATGTTGGGGTCACTGGTTTGCAGTTTCTCGTTTACCAGCACACCACGTTTGCAGTCGAGGCCGCAGGCTCTGGCCAATTCCAGGTTTGGCACCGTACCGATGGCAATAATCATGGCATCGCAGTCTATCCGGTGGCCACTCTTCAGCCCTACTCCTGTCAGTTTCGACCGCCCGTAGTACAGCTGCACCTCATCGTTGTAGTAGATATCACAGCCCTGGTCAATCATTTCCTCGTGCAGCAACTGGCTACCCAGCGGGTCAAGTTGCCGGTCCAGGAAGCGCGACACCCGCTGGATGATGGTGATTTTCACGCCGATTTCACGCAAAGAAGCAGCCATTTCCAGCCCCAGCAAGCCGCCACCCACAATCACCACATGCGCGTTTTCCGGCACGTGGCTTTTGAAATTGTCGGCATCATTGCGGCTGCGCATGGTAAAGATTCCTGGCAACGACGGCCCATGCTTCGGCAATGCTGCCCGGCTACCAGTGGCCATCAGCAGCACATCATACTCCGTCTGGATGCCTCTGGAGTCTATCACAAACTTGTTTTCACGGTCAATATGCTCCACGCTTACTCCCCGAAGCAACTGTATATTATAGGCTGGTTCTTCAGAATCTTTCATCTTCACCAGTTGCTGCCAGCTTTGCTGTCCGCTGATATAGTCAGGCAGCATGACCCGGTTATAGAAAGGGAAATCTTCTTTGCTGAAGATAGTTATCTCATCGTTCTCATTCGCTTCCCGGTACGCTTTCACAAAACCATAGGCACCGGCACCGGCACCTATTACCACAATGCGCTGGAACGGTTTCTTATACTTCTGCACGTCCACCGCGCAGTACTTGAAGTCCGGCTCTTTCGAGATAGGGTCCAGCAAATCGCTTGTCACGTTGTTGGCGCGGTTGAGGTCGCTGCCCAGGATTTTGCCCCAGTGCATCGGCAGGAACACCACGCCCTGCTTTATACCGGGAGACAGTTTCGCTTTCACGCGCACCTCTCCCCTCCTCGACTTCACTTCCACCACATCACCTTCCGCTATTTTCAGGCGCTCCGCATCGGCAGGATTTATTTCCAGGAAAGCCTGCGAGATATGCTTTTTCAGCTTGTTTACTTTGCCCGTTTTGCTCATGGTGTGCCACTGGTCGCGGATACGGCCGGTGGTCAGAATCAGCGGGAAGTCTGGGTCTGTCTGCTCACTTCGCACCTCATCAGAAGGCGAATGAATAATGGCTTTGGTAGAGGGGGTATAAAATACTTTATCCGTAAAAAGCCTTGGCGTGCCATCGCCCATATCGCCAGCTTTATAAGGCCACTGCACACTGCGTTGCGCTTTCAGCACCTCGTAACTCAGGCCGGTCACGTCGATGTTGGTGCCGGCGGTTAATTGCGTGTGCTCTTTGTAGATGTCAGCAAACGATAGATATTCGAAACCACGGTAGCCCATCTTTTTAGCAAAGCGGCAGATGATTTCTGCATCCGGCAGCGCTTCTCCCGGTGCGTCTATTATCTTAGGCAAATAGCTCACACGCCGCTCTGAATTGGTCATGGTGCCTTCCTTCTCCGCCCAGGCAGCAGCAGGCAGTACCACATCGGCATAAGCCAGCGTCTCCGGTTTGTTGCTGATTTCCTGCACCACCACAAACTTCGCTTTCTTCAGGCCTTCTTCGGCCATGCGCGCGTTGGGCAGACTGGTGAGCGGATTGGTGCAGAGAATCCAGATGGCTTTTAAACGGCCGTCGTTCAGCGCTTCGAACATTTCGGTGGCTGTGAGTCCGGGTTTTTCCGAGATAACGGTGCCTCCCCAGAACTTCTGCACTTCTTCGCGGTGAGCCGGGTCGTTCAGGTTGCGGTGGGCTGCCAGCAGGTTAGATAAGCCGCCCACTTCCCTGCCGCCCATAGCATTGGGCTGACCGGTTAAGGAGAAAGGACCGGAGCCGGGTTTGCCGATGTGCCCCGTTATCAGGCTCAGGTTGAGTAAACTCAGGTTCTTATTTGTGCCGTTGGAGCTTTGGTTCAGCCCCATCGTCCACATCGAGATAAAGCCTTTGGCATTGCCGATGTACTGTGCTGCCAGCCGAATTTCTTCCTCCGTGAGGCCACATATCTGGGCCGACTTCGCCAGGGTTTTCTGAAATACCACCTCCCGGTATTGCTCGAAGCCCTGTGCATGGTTCCGTACAAAATCCAGGTCTATGTCTCCGTTCTCTATCAATACCCTGCCGATGGCATGGTTGAGCGTAACATCGGTGCCAGGATTTATTTGCAGGTGCAAATCTGCAACAGCGCAGGTATCCGTTACCCGCGGGTCCACCACAATGATTTTCACATCCGGGTTCTCTGCCTTGTGCGCCTCCACTCTTCTCCAGAGAATTGGATGGCACCAGGCCGGGTTGGCTCCGGTTACATAAAAGCAATCTGCCAGTTCAATGTCATCATAACTAATCGGAACGCTGTCTTCGCCGAGGGCCATTTTGTATCCGGCCACAGCACTGCTCATGCACAGCCGCGAGTTCGTATCGATGTTGTTGCTCCCGATAAAACCTTTTATCAGTTTGTTGATGACGTAGTATTCCTCTGTCAGGCACTGCCCGGATGCATAAAAAGCCACCGATTCCGGCCCGTACTTTTTAATGAAAGTGCTGAAAACAGCAGCTGTTCTTTCCAGTGCTGCATCCCAGGTGACGCGTTGCCGCGGCATGTTTTTGTTGTAGCGCATTTCCGGGTAGAGCAGCCGGTCACTTTTGTCGTTGACCGTATACTGCAGGTTCATGCCCTTGCTGCATAACATGCCTTTGTTTACAGGGTAGTCCTTGTCTCCTTCCACAGTAACGGTGCCGTTTTTCTCTCTGGTTACCGCTACACCACAGCCCACCCCACAATAGCAACATGTGCTGGTAAAGGCATTCTTATGTTGAGTATCTACAGGCATATTTTCCTTTTACTGTTTTACTACAGGTGTTACCGGTGCTTTTCCCCCCTACAAAGGGAGCCTCTTCGCACTTACCTTATATAGCTTGTTTCATTACCTTACACGCTCCACCTGATAAGTAGGCTCTGCCACGCTCACAGATTCTCTCTCTGCTAACAGCGCATCCATTTCTTCCTGCGCTTCGCGCTCCATTTCCGGTGAGAACCTTACTAGCAGCGTCAGGAGTGAGGTACCGGCTACTATAAGGCCAATGATGAATAAAGCCTCGGGATAAGATAAACCCTCTACCTTAAACAGGAAGCCTGCCGCCACGGCACCCGCGTTACCACCAGCACCCACGATACCTGACACAGCTCCCATCGCTTTCTTATTGATGAAGGGCACCACCGAGAAAGTAGCTCCTTCCGACATCTGCACAAAAAGGCTGAACACGATCATGGTAATGATGGCAAGAGGCAACACAGCCATCTGTGAAAAGAGCAGTAGCGAAAGCCCCTCAACGAGTATCACAGCACCCAGGAACCATACTCTGCCGGAAAGGCCCCAGCGAATACCGGCTCTGTCCCCGAAAAAGCCGCCGAGCGTACGGGCAAAAATATTCATCAGGCCAAACAAGCCGGCAATCAGACCAGCCGTTCCCAGGTCAAGAGAGAAATAGTCGTGGTAGTAGATAGCCGCGATGTTGTTGATGGTCAATTCAATACCGAAACAAGCACCATAGAGTACGAAGAGGGCCCACACCCGGTAGTCAGCGGCTGCTTTCCAGAAAGGCACCGTGTCTTTTTTCTTCTTGGCTGCCGCTGCTTCTGATAAGTCTGACACGTTGCCCGTTGGTGTGTCTTTGGTATAAAAGTAGTAGGCAATGCCGCACAGAATCATGGCAATACCCGGTACCACCATGGCATAGCGCCACGCCATACCTTGCGCATAACCTGCCCCTACAAAAGTCGCAAAAATAAGAGGCATCACCATCTGCGTGACGCCACCACCCAGGTTACCCCAACCAGCTGTGGTGGCATTGGCCGTACCCACCACATTCGGCGCAAACATGACCGTGGTGTGGTACTGCGTAATCACAAACGAAGCCCCGACCACACCAATGGCCAGCCTGAACAGCAGGAAAGACTCATAGCTGTTGCTGAACCCAATGAAGATAACCGGAATCGAGCCCAGAATGAGCAGGGCAGTGTAGGAAACACGCGGCCCGATTTTATCGCAGAGCCAGCCAATAGCAAGGCGGGCAATCACCGTGATAGCCACGGAAGAAATAATGATGTTGCCAATCTGGTCTTTTGTGAGGTCGAGTTCCTCACGCACCACTGCCATCAGAGGCGCTATACCAAACCAGCCAAAGAAGCATAGAAAGAAGGCGAACCACGACAAGTGAAAAGTGCGCATCGGAATCGTCTTCAGATTAAACAGGTTAATAGAGGTTGCTTTCCCTTTTGATGCTTTCATAACTATCTAAAAATTAAAATGAGATGAATCGTCTATGTTTGGTTTAGGTGATGTACAAAGGGTTTATTGCTTGAACAGAACAGGCTTGAAAGTCAGCATGACCCAGGCCCACTGGTTAAAAGTCTCTCCGGGCTTGCCTTTCAGCGCCTCCATCGACGCTGTGGCGTAAAGCTGGGAATAACCAACCTTTAGGTTAAAATCAGGACTTACATTCAGGTTGTACATCAGGTCTATTTCTTCACCCAAGCGGGAGGATAAAATACCGGCACCCTCTACCGGGGAGTATACTGTTGCCGGAGACTCAAAATGATGCAGGTGCGCCAGAAGAGAACTCTTCGCCCCCAGTTTAAAATTGGTTTTCAGGTAAAAATCTGCTAAGCCGGCGGTACGCCCTGCCTGTCCGTGGTTGCTGCCTACATAGAAGTAATCCATAAAACCGTAGAAGGCGTGGTTGGTACCATACAATGGTGTAAAGGCTCTGTTGCGGGTGTCGTTGGCGTCAGAGCCGGACAGGTAATCTACCCCCACCGTAACAGGTGTAAGCCTTGTAACAAGCGTGGCATTCAGCGCAGCCAGGTAAGCACGTACCGTTCTGCCAGCAGGGTCTTTCCCACCCTGGTAGTAAAGCTCCCCTCCCAGCTTGATGGCGCCCAGCCTCTGTTCGCCCAGCACACCATAAGTCTGGCGGAAGAAAACGGTGGAGTCTGCAGCGCGCTGGCGGCCGTCGTTGAAAAACAAGGCTGATATCTTAGCTCCGCTCGCTTCCTTATGCAGCCAGATATACTGCATGGTCTTATAGTTATCTACTCCGCCGTAGAAAGTACCCTCCAGTTTAGTTGGTTCAGAAGGCACATTTTGGTTGAAAGCTGCCCCCGCGTGTACTGTGAAGCCCGAAGTGTCGGCATAAATCAACAGGGCTACGTCATGGCTGCGGCCCTGCTGCGCCCAGTCCAGGTTGCCTAAAAAGCGGGCATTGTCGTAGTCCAGTTCCTGCCGTCCTACTCTCACTGCTAAACGTGGTGCGAACTGGTATTCGCCATAAGCTTCGTACACGTTAAACAGGCTGGGGTCAGACTTGTAAATCTGGCTGGTGTTGCCCCATACCCGCACATCCTGTAGAGACAGCCGCAGGCGCAGCTTGTCAGCCTGGTAATTTGCATTAAGCCGCGACCGCTGCTCGATAAAGAGAGCCGGTGTCTCTTCTTCGGTCAGTACGGTTTTAAAGCCATCGCGGAATTCTGCTCTTGGTCTTACTTCGGCAGATAAGGTGAATTGCGCAAAGGCTTTCCCGGGCACCATCAGCAGGAGAAGGAATGCAAAAAGCAGGGCGCTGGTAAAGCTTCGTTTCATGGTTGTACAGCTTAGTTTCAAAATGATTTCTGTGTTGCTCTAATGGATGAAGACCACTATTGGCTGCCACTGCTTCACACACTCGCAGGAACTGCGCACGCTGCGGGGGGCTTTGAGGCAATCATTGTATCTCAGCAGCCGCAGCTATCCTGCATTCTCTGAAATGAGGAAGTGCTGTCAGGTAATTGTCCAGCTACAAAGTGTAGTTATACTTTCAGAATTGTTGTAATCTTCATCAGCACAGAATGAGTAAGATGTCATCCGACTCCTTGTTTTTGAACTGTTGTGCGTACCCCTGAACAGAGAAGCTCTTATCAGGCCGTACTTGCTGCTCTGTACCAACTGTAGTGCTTACTCTATCCCCACGTACACCCTGTCACCTTCCACTTTCACAGGGTAAGTCTTCAGTTGGTATTCTTCCCCTGAGAGGCACTCACCGGAAAGGAGCGAAAAAGTTTTCTTATGGAATGGACAGGCAACTTTGGGTTCGCAGGTATCGCCGGTGCTGCCAATCATGCCTCTTGAGAGCACCATCTGCTGCTTGTGCGGGCACAGGTTCTGCGTGGAATACCATTCTCCGCGGCGGCTAAAATTGTATAGCGCAATCTGCTCGTCTCCCACTTTCACGCATCCGCCGCCGTTTTGCGGTATATCCTCTGTTTTACAAACAAATACCCATTCAACTGCTACGTCTATTACTGCTTCCATATGCTTGTGTATTTTCGGTTAATGTTTGATTTGAACTCTTCTGTTTAAAACTACCACTCCTTCGCTTTTACCTGCTCACGCATGGTATCGAAAGCAACATGCGGGTCTTTCTCTTTCGGAGCGTTCACGAAGTGGGCAAACTGCTTGCGCAGATCAGGGTTCTGCACCGCCTCTTTCCATTCGCAGTGGTAGCTGTCCACCAGGGCCTGCATCTCCGCTTCCAGTTGCGTATTAATGCCAAGGCTGTCGTTTATCACCACGTTTTTGAGGTAGCTCATACCGCCCTCCATTTTGTTCAGCCAGGTGGCGGTACGGGTAAGAGCGTCTGCTGTGTTGATGTAGAACATCAGGAACCTGTCGAGGTACTTGATGCAGGTTTCCTTGTCGATGTCGGTGGCCAGTAGCTGGGCATGCTGGGGTTTAGAGCCGCCGTTGCCGCACACGTACAGGTTCCAGCCTTTTTCCGTGGCAATAATGCCGAAGTCTTTTGACTGCGCCTCGGCACATTCGCGCACGCAGCCACTCACACCACCTTTTAATTTATGCGGCGCCCGGATGCCCCGGTAACGCTCTTCAATCTCGATGGCAAACGACACGCTGTCGTGCAGGCCGAAGCGGCACCAGGTGCTGCCCACGCAGCTCTTCACTGTGCGAAGCGCCTTTCCGTAGGCGTGACCGCTTTCAAAGCCGGCGTCTATCAGCTCCGACCAGATATCGGGCAGGTCTGAGAGGTGCGCCCCGAAAAGGTCGATGCGCTGCCCGCCGGTAATCTTGGTATACAGGCCGTACTTCTTCGCCACCTGTCCTATCACAATCAGTTTATCTGGTGTTATCTCGCCTCCCGGTATGCGTGGCACCACAGAATAAGTACCCCCTTTCTGGATGTTGGCCAGGTAGCGGTCGTTGCTGTCCTGGATAGTGTGCTGCTTCACGATCACGTCGTTCCACAAACTGGCCAGGATGCTGGCAACGGTAGGCTTACACAGCTCACAGCCGTCGCCTTTCCCGAAGTGATCCAGGGCATCGTCGTAGGTTCGAATGTTGTTCAGCTTCATCAGGTCAAACAGCTCCTGTCTGGAGTAGTCGAAATGCTCGCAAACAACGTTCTTGATATAAGTACCGTTTGCCTTCAGGGTCTCGTTGATGAGGTCTTTTACAAGCGGAACGCAACCACCACAGCCTGTACCGGCTTTGTTGCACTTCTTCATGCCATCAACCGTCGTCACATTCAGGTCCGTTACGGCACCACAGATATCTCCCTTCGACACGGCTTCGCAGGAACAGATAAGGGCTTCATCGGGCAGCGTCACGACGCCTGCTCCCGCACTGGCTTCCCCTCCCCTGGCTCCTAAGATCAGGTCTTCCGGGTTTGGCGGCAGTACAATCTTGTTGTTTACCGTCTGAAGCAGGATGTTATAGGCATCGGCATCGCCAATCAGCACGCCGCCCAGCAGGTGCCTGCCGTCGTTGCTGATGTTGATGCGCTTGTATATTCCTTTATGAGAGTCTTCAAAAACGATGGAACGGCTGTCAGGCTCGGTCACAAACGGATCTCCAAAGCTGGCCACATCCACGCCTATGAGCTTGAGCTTGGTGCTCATGTCGTAGCCGTTGAAAGTGCGTTCGCCGGCACATAGGTGTGCTGCAACGACTTCAGCCATCTCATAGCCCGGTGCTACCAGGCCATAGATCATGCCGTCGTACAAGGCACACTCCCCAATGGCAAAAATGCTGTCGTCGCTGGTCTGCATTTTCTGGTTTACCACTATGCCACCGCGGGTTCCTGTCTCCAGCCCGGCCAGCTTTGCCAGCTCATCGCGCGGGCGTATGCCTGCTGAAATCACCAGCATGTCAACGTCCAGCGAAGTGTCGTCGGCAAACTGAAGGCCTTTTATGTTGTCTTCGCCCATAATGCTGCTGGTGCTCTTGTTCATGTGCACCTTCAGGCCCAGCGACTCCAGTTTAGACTGGAGCATGGCGCTACCGGCCGAGTCAATCTGCCGCGGCATCAGGCGCGGCGCAAACTCTATCACGTGTGTTTCTTCCAGGCCCAGGTCGATGAGCGCTTTTGCCGCCTCGAGCCCGAGTAAGCCACCACCCAGCACGGCACCTTTTCTGGCTGCCCTGGCATAATTCTGAATCAGGTCGAGATCCTCGATGGTGCGGTACACAAACACGCCATCCTTCTCTACCCCCGGAATATCAGGCACAAAGGCTGATGACCCAGTAGCCAGCACGAGGTAGTCGTAGGGCTGCGAAACCCCTTTAAGGGAATGAATGACTTTTTCAGAGCGGTTTATCTCTGTGATGGTATCGCCAAGGTGCAGTTCAATGTTGTTTTCACTGTACCACCCCAGGTGCGACATAGACAAGTCGTCGGCAGACTTACCGTTAAAGTACTCGCTCAGGTGCACACGGTCATAGGCGTGGCGCGGCTCTTCCCCAAAAACAACCAGGTTGAATGCTGACGTTTTAGAAAGGAGCTTCTCGCAAAACTTGTAGCCCACCATACCATTGCCTACTACCACTACTGTTTTGGAATCCTGCTGAGACATATTCATTCTTATTAAGTTTAATTCAATTCTAAAGCCTGGGTTCTGTAAGGGAATGCCCCTTTACTTGTTTCTCAGTAGTTAAGAATTCGGCCACTCATTAGCCATATCATTAACAACCTTACAATCAAACTTATGAACAATTACTAAGTTTTCATAAAAACAGATTCGTGTTAACAAATATGCAACCATATTGAGTTTTGTTGAAATTTTAACATTTATAACAAAAACAGCTATCAAAGCTGCAATTGATTGTACTTTTCAGGTAAAATAAAATTTTTAAAAATTTAAAAAATTTTATTGAACACCTACTGGATAACAATGATCAAAATAAAAACAACCAGTTCACCACCTTTGCCCCCCTATAAATAGAGGGGCAAACTGATTCAAAACTACAATTTATCAGCACATCCCCTTAATAAATCACACCCATCACCAAATCAACTCATTTTAAATAATAATTGTATATTGTCAATAACAAGAGTTTCAAAATCATGAGTGAGTAACTAATCATCGGAAGAAGCAAAGGCGGCAGCACCTATCAGACCTGTCATCTCTTGTGATACCCATGAAACAGGAGGCGCAGAAAAGCAGGAATTCGAACAAAAAGGGAGCAGTATATGCAAAGAGTAAGGACAGATTTTGGAGAAGCGGCAAAACAGGCCCTACCTTTATGGGCCGCGACGGGTGCCATAGCCCTTTGTTGCTTACCTGAGGATTGAAACAGCAAGCCATATATAAAGTACCTGATGGAGCAAAAACACTATGCCTGATCAAAAGATAACCCCCGAACTGTATGTGATAGGCGCTGGCCCCGGCGATCCGGAGCTGATTACTGTAAAAGCCTACAAAGTTTTGCAAAAAGCAGATGTGGTGCTGTACGATAACCTTGCAAACAAAGAACTGCTGGACTTAACAAAAGCTGATTGCGAGAATATTTATGTCGGCAAGCGTCCTTATGGCGACTATACGCCCCAGGAAAGAATACATGAGTTGATTTTAGAAAAAGCTCACAGTAAGGGCATCGTAGTGAGGCTGAAGGGGGGAGACCCTTATATTTTCGGGAGAGGATTTGAAGAAGTGCTGTTTGCGAGGGAGCATGGTATTAAAACACACTACATTCCCGGCATTACCAGCATGCAGGCAAGCGGCTTTGAAGATATCCCGCTCACGCACCGGGCAGTAAGTGAAGGCGTGTGGGCTATTACAGGCACTAAGAAAGACGGCTCTTTGTCTCAGGACCTCAAGCTGTCGATGCAAAGCAATGCTACTGTTATTGTATATATGGGCATGAAGAAGGCTGCAGAAATTGCCGCTGTTTATGTGCAGGAAGGCCGCGGCGACATGCCGGTAGCCGTTATTCAGCATGCCTCTCTGCCACATAAAAGGTCAGCAGTGGGCAGGGTAAAAGACCTGCCTGCGCTAATTGAGGCGCACCACCTTACGTATCCCGCCATTATCGTGATAGGCTGGGTAATAGCCGTACAGGAAGGTGGCATAACAAATAACTCCTCCCTGTAAACTACAGGGAGGGCGGCCAAAACAGTAATGCTACAACATGAGCACCTACTGCGGAATGCCCCGGAACATTTCCTCCACACCTTCTACTATCTGTTCCTGTAGCTTTGCCTGCTTACGCTGCAGTATGGCTTCGGCTCTGCCACGCCATACCAGTTCGTTCCGTTCGTTGTCCACGAGGTGTACTGACACAGTTCCTTCCCTGTACCGGCCTACTTCCACTTCTCTGCTCCTCCAGGTGTAGCGGCGCTGCCCTATGTAGTTTGGTGGGTCCGACCGAATATCTGTTTCCCGTGTCTGTACTTCTTCTGTTACCACAATACCCAGGTTAATGAGCAGGTCTGGCTCTGAGGTACTTTGCGTTAAACCGCGTGCTTCCAGCTGGTCTGAAATCGCCTGCTGTAAGTACTGCACCTGCGTCCGGTAAGCAGGGCTCAAGCCTTCTCCGGAGGCTTCCACCTCATAGAAAGCAAACGTGTTGTAGTTGCTCAACTGAAAACCAGGCGCAGGCTCCGTGTTCACTTGTATCGAAGGGCTGCAGCCAGCCAGGAAGCACAGCAGCGGCAGGATGTATATAAAATATATTGATTTCTTCATAGAATGCATACGCAACAGTTTACAGGGTTCATCTAAAGCCTTATATACGTAGCATTGAACCAAAGAAGTTAAACAGCACGAAGTCATCAGGCAGCTCCCCCAAGCTGTTACACCTTTTATCTATTTAAAGAAAGCTTCAGAGGAGCTGTATGTTTATAGTCAGGGCGCGTGGAATACGGAAAGCCCCGGAGCTAAAAGTGCTTAAGACTTAGGTTGCATGGCAATCACAACCGGAGAAATTTGGAGCAGTCCTNAGGCAATGCCATCATCAGCAGGAACGGTTCCAAAGCACAGGAGGCGCTGCAACTCATTGCAGCGCCTCCTGTGCTTTGGGGTATATAAATCCTATACTACTTGTTTACCTGAAAGAACTCATCCATTATGTCCCGGACATCGTGCTTGGTAAGTGCTTTTGAAAAATGCTTCCGCACTTTTTTGAAATCTTTCAGTCGTTCTAAATCATAAAAACTTGCCGAGGAAGTCAGCATCAGAATCACCATGTGCTCTTCCGTGTCAAGGCCCCGCTTTTCATACTCTTCCAGGAAGGTAAAACCATCCATCACAGGCATCTTAATATCTAGGAAAATCAGGTCCGGGCATTTATATCCTGCCTCTGGGGCAGCTATACAGGCTTTTGACAAATACTCTAATGCTTCTTTTCCGTTTCTGAGCACCTTTATTTCTTTGGCAATCTGCATTTCGCTTAGAAGGCGCTTGTTCAGGTAATTGGTAGTTTCATCATCGTCTACCAGTAGCACTAAATCCAGAGGAGTGTTATAAGAAATCATCAGGTAAGTCTCTGCCTTTTTTCTAACTTAGATATCTAAAAGTGCTATAACACTTTATTCGCTTCTGCTAATATCGTGCACTTTCTTTAAATTTCAAATATAGCGTAATTTGAAAATACTTGATCCGTAAAAGCCAGGCACTTGTGCTGACAGAAGCTGCCCCTCAAAAATGGACAGAGCACCTGCCGCTCTTTGTTTTTGAGGGCGATGAAGGATTTCTTATATATCCTGAAGCTCAAGCATCCCTCCTCCATAAAATGCTCCTATGGCGCTCATTTCTTTCCTGATGCTCAGCTATTGACTAACAAAGGCTAAAGTAGTGCCGCTGCAAATACATCTTTTTTTCTTCAGAAGAGTATTAAGTAAAGAAATGCCTGTAAGCATATGTTTACATTTTGTTTCTGAGAGCAAATTTCAGTGACCTCAGGCTTTGACATTGCTCCTCGTGTGTAGCAGCATTGCTATTGCGCGAGTAGCTGCTGAAGCCTAAGCAAACCTGAACAACTCAAAAGCAAGGTAAAAGATGCTGAAGGTACGTGTAGAATGATTTAATCTAGAAACTATGGATCATTACCCTTTGAAACCTGAACACATGCGAGCACCTGCTCATCTCACCCGCGAAGAGATACAGAAAAGCCTTGATGAGTTAGACAGTAAGATAAAGGTGCTGAAAGGGCGGGCACATGCTACTGCCGCCGACTCAAACCATACATATCATGAACATATTGCAGGCCTCGAAAAGAAGCGGGAGCTAATTGCGTCCAAGCTTGCTACTGCTGAGGACAAGCAGAGCACCTGGCAGGACCTGCAAAGCGGCCTTGACAACCTGAAAGACGACCTGAACAACCTGTTCAAATAACAGAAAGTCCCTGCAGCTAAACTGCAGGGACTTTTTATTTCCTGCCTACGCTTTCTGCCTCTGCAAACTGCCACCAGGTGTACGAGCCTGATCTGGTACAGGACCAGGCTAGAAGCAACACACAGATCAGCATGGAAGCTTGCCTGCCAGATTACCACCGGCTGTGCAGCAGAACAGCCGGTCGTGCTGTATTTTTATCAGCCCCCCTCCGTAACATCCTGCCAAATATTATCCAAGAATTAACCGAAGCTAAGGACTAATCCCTGGCACCGAAGACAGTGTTTATTTCAGATAACACTCGTCCTCAAAATATATATCCATAGTGCATTGGTTATATAATGGAACATATATACTTTCACTACGTACTAAAAATCAAACCCAAAAATTTACATTAACCCGGAATTACTAGTAACTTTATCAGATACTGGAAACTTATTCTTCCCGTATTTTTTTAGAGGGTACGGCACATTAAAACATAAGGCAATGAAAACATATCTGATAGTAACCTCCTATAAGTGCAACAGACTGTCAGCACCTCTCCAGTAAAAGATATAAAACAAAACGCGCACTACATTTAGCCTATTTGACTGCATGTTTACCCTTTTCATAGCGCTTAAACGTATCTTCTGGGGTGTGGCTCTATCGCTTGTGTTTGTACCGCTGCTGTATGCGCAGCGGCCCGGCAGCATCGGTAGCAAAACAGTACCGCATACGGTTGTTTATAAGCTTAAGCCACAGTACGGCCCGATGGCCCGCAGCAGCCAGGACGCTGTCAATAGCCTTAAAGCAGCCCTTCAGGGTGTTGGGGCAAAACAGGTACGGCAGAAATTTCCGAAGGAAGCGGCAGCACAAGCCCCCAACACCCGGCGAGCCGCCCCGAATGTAGACCTCTCGTTGATTTATGAACTGAAGTACGCTGAAGACTATACACTGGAGGAGGTACAAAAGGCGCTCATGAGCACAGGTCAGGTGGCATATGTAGAGCCGCTGTATGTGCGCGAGCCTCTTTCTCAACCCAATGACCCTGCCGCCGACTCTACCAAGTCTACTCAGTTTTACCTGAAACTGCTGCAGGCGTACGATGGCTGGACCGTGGAAAAAGGCGACACGAATGTAGTGGTTGCTATTCTCGACACAGGCTTCCGGCTCACACACGAAGAACTGCAGTCGAAGGTAAAACACAACTACAGCGACCCCATAGACGGCGTAGACAACGACGGCGATGGCTATATTGATAACTTCTCGGGCTGGGACTTTGCCGACAAAGACAATAACGTGAATGATGACACTCCCTGGCGGGGGCATGGCACCAGTGTAGCCGCTGTTTCAGCCGGGGCCACGAACAATGGCACCGGTATAGCCAGCCTTGGCTATAATACCAAATTCCTGCCGCTTAAAGTGTTTTCCTCAGTTACAAACGGTCCTTTCGGTGGCTACGAAGCCATTGTGTACGCTGCTAACAAAGGGTGCAAAGTTATCAACCTGTCGTGGGGCGGTGAAGGGCAGTCGCAGTATGAGCAGGATATCATTAACTATGCTGTGCTGGATAAGGACGTACTCATTGTCGCCTCCGGGGGTAATACAAACAAGCAGGTTGATATTTACCCGGCCTCTTATGAGAATGTGCTGTCAGTGGGTGGCACAGATGCCTCCGACGTGAAGTACAGGGACCACACCTACAGCTACCAGATAGACCTGACAGCGCCAAGCGCCAACATCTACACCGCCACCATCGCCAGCGACAGGAGCTACGGCGGCGCCTGGGGCACTTCTTTTTCTTCTCCGATTGTAGCCGGGGGCGCGGCCCTTGTGAGAGCAAAGTACCCGCAGCTCAACGCCCGGCAGGTGGCAGAGCGTATCCGGGTGAGCACAGACGATATTTACAGACTGGCCGGCAACCAACCCTACCTCGAGAAACTGGGCAAAGGCCGCTTTAATCTGAAGAAGGCGCTGAAGCAACAAAACCTTAAGTCAGTACGTTGCACCTCCTCCGGGCTGTCGCTCACGACACAGATAGCTTATGCAGGCAGCAAGGTAGCTTTAGAGGCAGCATTCATGAATTATCTCTCTCCTACCACAGCACTCCAGGTATCCATTACCTCTGCTTCGCCATATGTCAGCGTGGAGCGGGGTACGGTTAGTTTAGGAAGTGTGGCTACCATGGCAACTGCCAGTACAGGCCTGCGCCCTTTTATCCTGAACATTGCTGAAAATGCACCAACTGACCACCTGGTGCACCTGCGCCTTCGTTTCAGCGACGGAGACTATGAAGACTTTCAATACATCGCGCTGATCATTAACCCAAGCTTTGTCACCCTGACGGCAAACGACCTGCACGTGTCGCTGAACAATGTTGGTAATATTGGCTACAACGGCCTCAACTTTAAGCAGGGCGTAGGCGTGAAATACAAAGGCGGTCCTTCTCTGTTGTTTGAAGGTGGCCTGATAGTGGCTACAGACGCAGGCAAGGTATCGGATAACCTGCACAACGAAAAGTGGCTCAACGATGCCAACTTTATTTCATCTGGTGCCGTTCGGCTCCGCTACGACACGCCGCTGGCTACCCAGGAGGCGCGAACCCTGATGGAAGCTACCGGAGAGAAGCAGGCGGGTGTAAGAGTAAAACAGGTGGCCTCTGCCTGGATGGAGTCGCCGGACCGTGACTACATCATCCTGGAGTACCAGATCACCAACGTTACCTCCAGCACCATTGCAAAAGTACATGCCGGCCTCTTTGCTGACTGGGACATTGGCAACTATATGCAGAATGCAGCTTCCTGGGACGACCTGCTGAAGCTGGGCTACGTGTACAATACGCGCTCTGCTTTACCTTATGCCGGGGTAAAACTCCTGACAAAGGACCAGCCGGTTTATCATGCTGTCGATAACCTGGGCGGGAACGACTCTACGGTTACAGTAGATGATGGCTTCTCGGACGCAGAAAAGTTTAAAATCATTTCCAACGGCGTAAGCAGGATGAAGGCAGGCGGCAGGTCAGGCAACAACGTGTCGCATGTGGTGGGTGCTACGCTCACCGACTTGGCTCCCGGCGAAACAAGAATCGTTGCTGTGGCTGTTCTGGCCGCTGACAACCTCCAGAAACTGAAGGCCCATGCGGCAGCGGCCCAGTTGAAGTACATCAGCATAAAATCCGGCCCCATGCCCACACCGATGCAACAGGGGATCTGTGAAGGCACTCCTGTTTTAGTTACTCCGGATAACGGCAGCCTCTTTAATTTTTATGCGGATGCAGGCAAATCAGAATTGATTGGCACAGCAGATGCGCTTCCGATTGGCTCGGTGTACGAAAACAAAACGGTCTACGTCAGCAACGCCGATTCTTTATTTGAAAGTGCAGCCGTGCCATACCGCTACATCATACCAGCCGAGCCTGTTGCGGACTTTAGTTTCCATAAGGAGTTTGGGAATACAGGCATGGCAACGCAGCTGCTGAACAGGAGCAAACACACCGCCAGGGTAGAGTGGAATTTCGGAGATGGCACAACTTCTACTGATTTTAATCCAACTCATACCTATCAGGAAACAGGCTTGTATGAAATAACGCTAACTGCAACCGACAGCCTTGGCTGTATTCAAAGCATTACAACCAAAGAGCTGCAGGTGTACGCCGACCAGGTGGCAGTTTTCCCCAATCCGGCAGACCAGTATCTCATTATTACGTTAACCGGCCCCGTAGACTGGGGCGACAGCGCTACCAGCCCGCGCCTGCTGCTGACGGACATGGCTGGCAAAAGCATTTCTCCGCCTTTTCATATTGTAAAATCGGAGCTGTACTACGATGTAAGCCGGCTGGCAGCAGGTATTTACATTGCCCACATCACTTACAACAACGCCAGTTATGTGAAGCGAATTTTGGTGAGGCACCATTAGGCAGTTTACACACCCTATCAAAAGAGAAGGCCTCCCCATGTGGGGAGGCCTTCTCTTTTGATAGGGTGTGTAAGGATTAAGCGTTTGCGCCTTTTTCCTTCAATCGAATCAGGTTAAGTGCAGAACCAGCTTTAAACCACTCGATCTGGCTTTGGTTATAGGTGTGGTTCACCATAAAGCTATCCTGGCTGCCATCGCTGTGGTGCAGCACCACCTTCAGTGGCTGTCCTTCTTTGAAGTCAGTCAGACCTATGATGTCGAAAGTATCTGTCTCCTCAATCAGGTCGTAATCTGACTTATTGACGAACGTAAGCCCCAGCATACCCTGCTTCTTCAGGTTAGTCTCGTGGATACGCGCGAAAGACTTCACGATAACGGCACGAACACCTAAGTGGCGTGGCTCCATGGCAGCGTGCTCGCGGGATGATCCCTCACCGTAGTTCTCATCGCCTACTACTACAGTACCGATTCCGGCAGCTTTGTAAGTACGGGCTGTAGCCGGTACAGTATCATAACCACGTGTCATGTCGTTGTACACGCTGTTCGCTTCACCGTTGAAGGCATTGATGGCACCAATCAACATGTTGTTAGAGATGTTGTCGAGGTGACCACGGTACTTCAACCATGGGCCGGCCATAGAGATATGGTCAGTCGTACACTTACCTTGCGCTTTAATCAGCAGTTTCAGGCCTTTCAGGTCTGTGCCTTCCCATGGCTTAAAGCCTTCCAGCAATTGCAGACGCTCAGACGCAGGGTCCACCACTACTTCTATCTGGCTTCCGTCCTCTGCAGGAGCTACATAACCGGCATCCTCTACTGCAAAGCCTTTAGTAGGAAATTCAATACCCTGTGGCTCATCCAGCTTCACCTGCTGGCCGTCTTCATTGGTCAGGGTGTCTGTAAGCGGGTTGAATGTCAGGTCGCCGGCAATAGCGAAAGCCGTTACGATCTCAGGAGAAGCCACGAACGCGTGCGTGTTCGGGTTACCGTCGTTACGCTTCGCGAAGTTTCGGTTAAACGAGGTGATGATGGAGTTCTTACGCTTCGGATCATCTGTATGGCGGGCCCACTGGCCGATGCAAGGTCCGCAGGCGTTTGCCAGCACCACACCACCCATTTGTGAGAACGTATCCAGCAAACCATCGCGGGCTGCCGTATAGCGAACAATCTCTGAACCTGGTGTAATCGTGAACTCAGCCTTTGTAACCAATCTCTTTTCTACAGCCTGTGCAGCCACGGAAGCAGAGCGGGTTAAGTCTTCATAAGAAGAGTTTGTACAAGAGCCGATCAGTCCTACTTCCAGTTCAGATGGCCAGCCATGCTCTTTTACCACAGCGGCAAACTGTGAAATCGGCCAGGCAGCATCCGGCGTGAAAGGACCGTTTACGTGCGGCTCCAGCGTAGAGAGATCAATCTCAATCAGCTGATCATAGAAAGCAGCTGGATCAGCGTAAACTTCTTTATCAGCGCGCAGATCATCATATACCTCATCCGCAAGCTGAGCGATTTCCTGGCGCTCCGTAGCGCTTAAGTATTCACGCACTCTCTCATCATAAGCAAACACTGATGTGGTAGCCCCGATTTCAGCACCCATGTTACAGATAGTAGACTTACCTGTCGCAGAAAGACTCTCGGCTCCTTCACCAAAGTACTCTACGATGGCACCTGTACCACCTTTTACAGTCAGGATACCGGCTACTTTCAGGATAACGTCTTTTGGTGCAGTCCAGCCGTTCAGTTTCCCTGTCAGCTTCACACCGATCACTTTCGGGAACTTAAGCTCCCAAGGCATTCCTGCCATCACGTCAACGGCGTCAGCGCCACCAACTCCGATCGCGATCATGCCCAGACCACCCGCGTTAGGTGTGTGAGAGTCAGTACCGATCATCATACCGCCCGGAAAAGCATAGTGCTCCTGGATTACGGTGTGAATGATACCAGCACCGGGCTTCCAGAAGCCGATACCGTACTTATTTGAAACAGAAGCAAGGAAATCGTACACCTCCTTGTTCTCATTGTATGCGTCCTGCAAATCAGAGTCAGCACCTACTCTTGCCTGAATCAGGTGGTCACAGTGTACTGAAGACGGCACAGCCGCTCTTTCCTTACCAGCCTGCATAAACTGAAGCAAGGCCATCTGTGCCGTTGCATCCTGCATCGCTACTCTGTCTGGCGCGAAGTCTACGTAAGACTTACCACGCTCAAAGCCCTGTGTGGCTTTTCCGTCGTAAAGGTGTGAGTACAGGATCTTTTCAGTAAGGGTAAGCGGTCGGCCTACTGCTTGGCGGGCAGCAGCAACACGCTCTCCCAATCCGGCATAAACAGCCTGGATCATTTCTAAGTCAAATGCCATAGTTTTTGCTATTGTTAGTTGTTTTAATCCTTTTTTATCAATCCCACAAATGTACGAAATCTATGTATCATGAAAAACATTAACATACATGAATATAGGTTGCTACGCGGATATGCATGCAGAACGGGCAAAATGAGGTTTTTACAAACACAACCTTTACTTTTGTAACTACAAATATTCAGAGATCGACTTAATGAAACATCACTTTCTTAATACCCCTGCCAGCCTGATTTTGTTGTTGGCAGTAGCATTAATACCTCTTTTAAGCGCTTGCTCTTCTATGGAATCTTCAGAAAACAGTTCCTCTTTTATACAAACCGGTACCTGGCGCGTGTCTCTGCAGGCCCAGGGCCAGGAAATTCCGTTTATAATGGAGGCCCAGGAAAAAGAGGGCACCACAGTACTGTACCTCGTGAACGGAGAAGAACGCATTCTTCTAGACGAGATTCAGCAGCAGGGAGATTCTGTAAAAATCGGTTTACACACGTTTGATGCGGACCTGATTGCCAAAGTAGACGGCAACAAGATGGAAGGCCGCTTTGTGAAGCACGATGCTGAAACACCCTATTCTGTTCCTTTTGTGGCAGTGCACGGCCAGCAGAACCGCTTCAAGGCAAGCCCTGCTCCTGTCAGCTACGACTTTGACGGAAAATGGGAAGTTGTTTTTTCTGAACAGGATGGCGGCACTTACAAAGCCATTGGCCTGTTCAAGCAGGACGGCAACTACCTGACCGGCACCTTTCTGACAGAAACCGGTGATTACCGTTACCTGGAAGGACAGGTGGACGGCAACCAGTTGAAGCTCTCTACCTTCGATGGCAACCACGCCTATCTGTTCACCGCCACCCCCAGCGGCGACAGCACCCTGCAGGGCGATTTTTACTCGGGTATGAGCGGCTACGAAAGCTGGACAGCAAAACGCAATGAGCAGGCACAATTGGCAAGCGCCGACACCCTGACTTACCTGAAGCCGGGATACGATAACCTGTCCTTTACTTTCCCTAACCTGGAAGGCGATCAGGTTTCCCTGTCTGACCCGAAGTATCAGGGTAAGGTCGTGCTGGTGCAGCTTCTGGGTTCCTGGTGCCCTAACTGCATGGATGAGACCAGGTTCCTGTCGCCTTACTATGATAAGAATAAAGACCGCGGCCTCGAAATTATTGGCCTAGGCTTTGAGCGCAGCCCTGAGTTTGAGAAAGCCGCCGCACGCCTGAAGAAGATGAAGGACCGCTTCGACATTGACTACGACTTACTTGTGGCAGGAACTTCCGACAAAGAGGCAGCAGCCAAAGCCCTTCCGGCACTCAACCACGTCATGTCTTTCCCGACCACCATTTTTATAGGCCGCGACGGGAAAGTGCGTAAAATACACACTGGCTTCTCCGGTCCCGGCACCGGCGAATACTACGAAAAGTGGGTGGCCGATTTCCACAAAACAATGGATGAACTGCTGGCAGAAAACAGTTAGCATTTTCAGCATCCGCTAAAGCAAGACGGGCCGCTACTGTAGAAGTAGCGGCCCGTCTTGCTTTAGCGGTATTGTTGTGCTTTTGTTTCCAGAAGCCCCGTGGCCACTTGATACAGGCTACGGCTTTCGCAGCCGCACAATCCGGAAGGTGCCATCCAATGCGGCTGGTTCATTGATCTCCTGCTGCAGCGAGGTATGCCTGATGATGTTGCCGATGGAACGGTTAATGTCAGAGAAGAGGGTGCTGGCTACCTGGTTGAGCAACCAGCGTAGCGGCGAAGGCCTTTGCCCGTCAGGGAGGAACTTGTCGAATACCATGACGGTACCACCCGGCTTCAGTACCCGCTCCACTTCTTTTATGCAGGCCAACGGGTCAGGGATAACAGCCAGTATCAGGTGCAGCAAAACGGCATCGAAAGTCGCGTCGGCAAATTGCAGTTCCTGCCCGTTCATAACTTTTGCCTGCACCGGCAGGTTCAGCTGCTGTGCCCTTTCCTTTAACTTCGAAATCATGCCAGGGGTGATGTCTATGGCCGTAAGGTTGGTGTAGCCTTTCAGGTAAGGTAAATCGAGACCGGTGCCGGCACCTAGCAGCAGGATGGCATCGGTGGGTTTTGCGCCGAGTAAAGCGATGGACTGTTCCCGGTATCTCCGGAAAATACGGTCTGCTATAAAATCGTAGACTGGCAGGTACAGGGTATACCGCAGGCGATTCCAGGTGTTGGTGTTCAGGCTCATTTCATAGGTTATTTTGCAGGCCCGAAACTAATCATTTGTTACTGTATTCCCACTAGTTTGCCTCATGCGGGTTTACAGGTGTGCAGGGTGTTATTTACTCTTTACATAGCGCTGCACCATGGGGGGCAGCAGCGTACATTCCATCGATTCTGTCACGCTTCCATCATCAAAAACGAGCACATGCTGAATCGCATCTTCAAATTTGCTCTCACTTTTCTCACTTTTAGAGCATCCGAAATTCACGTTATACACCACAGGCAACAGGTAAGGCTTGCTTTCCACTGCCACACCGTTTACTTCTTTCGGAACCCAGTGGCCATTTGTGGCCAGTACTGTCTGCTTCAGGGATTTTGCAATAACGGCAGGTGTATCTGGTGTGCAGGCCACATTCTTCACCTTGCCATCGGCACCAACCACAAACCGCACAAACGTAACAGAGCTGACACACAATTTGGCGAGTTCGTATACTTCCGGCAACATGTTCTCCGCAATGAGCTGCGTCGGTTGCTTGTATTTTTCATGTTTAAACTGCGGTTCATGATCCTGGGCAACTGTTAGCGCCGGAAGCATGAGTACCATCATGGCAAAGCAGAGTAAGACCTTCATAATTAGGAACGTAAATAGGTAGACATAAGGAAGCAGTTGCACCTGTGTAGGTACAATAATACAAAATTAGCGAACTATTAAATATCAAAAAAATTAAATTAATTTGATGTGCCGCTACTTATTTTTCCCGCTCAATTGTATAGGCGATGAGTTGCTCCAGCGAGGTACGGGATGGGGATGCAGGAAAAGTATTTAGAATAGCCAGGGCCTCTGCATGGTACTGGTTCATCAACTGTATGGTATATTCAATACCACCGGATTGTTTCACGAAGTCAATTACCTGCTGCACACGCTTGCTGTCCCCGTTGTTGTTCTTTACGTTGTAAATAACACGTCGCTTCGTCAGCCAGTCTGCGCTGCGGAGGGCATGAATCAGCGGCAGGGTCATTTTTTTCTCTTTGATATCGATGCCCACCGGCTTCCCGATTTCGGCAGTTCCGTAATCAAAAAGGTCGTCTTTGATCTGGAAGGCTATTCCTACTTTTTCACCAAACAGGCGCGCCTTCTCCACCTCTTCCCTGGAGGCACCTGCCGAGGCGGCACCCACTGCACAACAGGAAGCAATCAAGGAGGCTGTTTTCTGGCGGATGATATCAAAATAGACCTCCTCTGTAATATCGAGGCGGCGGGCTTTCTCAATCTGCAGCAATTCTCCTTCGCTCATTTCCTTTACTGCGTTGGATACAATCTTGAGCAGGTCGAAGTCGTCGTTTTGCAGCGAGAGCAGCAGGCCCTTTGACAGCAGGTAATCGCCTACCAATACGGCTATCTTGTTTTTCCAGAGTGCATTTACAGAAAAGAAACTACGGCGGTAATTGGCATCGTCCACCACGTCGTCGTGCACCAGGGTAGCCGTGTGCAACAACTCTATCAGGGCAGCACCGCGGTAGGTAGCATCGCTTATGGCAGGCTTGAAGAGCTTTGCCGTGAAAAACACAAACATCGGGCGCATTTGCTTGCCTTTACGCTTTACGATGTAGCTCATAATCCGATCCAGAAGCAACACCTTCGACTTCATCGAGGTCCTGAACTTCTTTTCGAACAGCTCCATTTCCGGCGCAATGGGCGCTTGTATATCCTTTAGGCTGATGCTCATGTGTTAAGTCCGCAATATTACTACCTGCTGCAGTGGTTTCCAAACGTGTGTTAGCAAAACGGGGTTTAATTGCGGCTTAATTGTTAAATTGCTGCGTCCTCAACTATTACCTGAACGCTTCTGAAAGTAGAGGCTGGAATGCAGCGGCAGCCTGTTTTGAACACAATTTTAATCCAATACAGGCAGTGCTTCCGTACCATACTCTGTAGCAGAACAGTTGCTTTTACACAGGTTCAGCAGGAAAAAGTGAACGGCACGCTCTGTTAAGCTGCAACCAGAGCCAATTCGTTCTCAACTAACAATTCAACAAAAAGGAAATGAAAGTAGATTTTGTAGTATACCCGGAACACGGACGCCCTTTTACTGCCGATGCCACCTACACCCCCGATGGCCAGCCAAAGCCTGTCATTATTTTTACACACGGCTTCAAAGGCTTTAAAGACTGGGGGCATTTCAACCTGCTGGCGCAATACTTTGCGGAGAAGGGTTTTGCCTTTGTGAAGTTTAACTTTGCTTACAACGGCACCACCGTAGAAGATTCCAGCGACATGCACGACATGGAGGCTTTTGGCAATAACAACTTCAGCCTGGAGCTGGACGACATGCAGGCCCTGCTTGATTTATTATATGATCCGACAGGCCCGATTACGCAAAGCGAACTCGACTTAAACAGAATTTACCTGATTGGCCACAGCCGCGGAGGCGGAGCCGTTATACTGAAGGCTGCCGAAGACTCCCGGGTGAAAGCCGTTGCCACCTGGGCCTCCATCAGCGACTATGACCAGCGCTGGTCAAAAGAGCAGATGCACCAGTGGAAACAGGATGGGGTGCAGTGGATACTAAATAGCCGGACAGGCCAGCAGATGCCGCTTTACTACCAGATGGTAGAAGATTACTACCAGAACCGGCACCGCCTTGACATTCCGGAAGTTATTAAAAAGATGCAGCAGCCCTTGCTTATTCTGCATGGCGGGCAGGACGAGACTGTACCAGTGCAAATGGCTCATGCCTTGAGAAACTGGAAGCCGGATGCGGAGATGCACATCCTGGAAACAGCAAATCACTCCTTTGGCGGCGCACACCCCTACGGCCATAACGAATTACCGGAAGCTGCCCGCGAAGCTGCTGATCATTCCATTGATTTCTTTCAGAAGCATGCCTGAGTTATACCTGCTCCTGGGCGGCAACCTGGGCGATCGTGTTTCCTATTTAACGGAGGCACGTAAAAGCATCGCCACTGTAATAGGAAGCATCACGAACAGCTCCAAACTGTATGAAACAGCTGCCTGGGGCAAGACAGATCAGCCATCTTTTCTGAACCAGGTGTTAGCAGTGCAAACGGACCTAAGACCGGAACAGGTACTGCTAAAGATTAATACTATTGAACAGGAACTGGGCAGGGTGCGCCTGGAGCATTGGGGTGCCCGCGTCATTGATATAGATATTCTCTTCTACGACCAGCATGTGGTTCAAAGCCAGCGGCTCACCATCCCCCACCCACAACTCCACCTCCGCCGTTTCACGCTGATGCCCTTAGCTGAGATAGCTCCCCGGCTGGTGCACCCGGTACTGGGGAAAGCGGCAGAGGACTTACTGAAGGAGTGCCCTGATACGCTGGAGGTCCGGGTGCACCAGGCAGAGGTATAAGTACACGAACTGGAGTAAATCACGTTGCTGCTTCTACCTGATCGATTAGCCCGGCAGCCTTGTGATAGCTTTCATCCGGGAAAAACTCGCTGCAAATCTTCAGGATAGCAAAAAGATGATTCCTGAGCGAATCTCCAGCAATCCTTTCTCCTTTCAGTGCATCCTGTGCCAGGTGCAGCGATAGGTCCGAAAGCAGCAACCTTCTTTTCTCTTCCCACTCAGGTGTTCCTTTATAAACAGGCGTTTCAGGATAAAGAGACTCTACCTTGGCGTGTGCAGCATCTACCAGCTGCAGCACGCCTTTTCTGTTTTCTGAATTCATGAATGATAATTCTAGTGTAGCAACAAAGCGATATATTATCCTCCTGAAAAAAACGGGAAGCCAGGGTCATGCACATCAGCACCACGAACGCTGTTAGCCACAGAATGAGTCGTTTTTTTAGATGTTGCCGGTAACTACCGGATAATCTCTACCCATCCCTTGTACTTTCCACGTGCCTGCGCCGGGTCCAGTGTGTGGAACTCCACCTCTGCCTCGTAGTAGTAGGTGCCGTCGGTGAGGCGGTTGCCCTTGTTGTCCACCCCCGGCCAGTTGATGTAGAGGTCGTCACCCCCGCTCTCGGCGTTGCGCTCGTAC